>DATLXT010000195.1:0-3889 GCA_035575475.1 Gemmatimonadales bacterium
CCCCGCCGCCCCTGGCCCGGCCCGTCGGAGGGCTGACCTACGACTACGTCACCCGCGCCATCGCCCGCACCCTGGGGCATCCCGGGCGCGGGTACTTTCTGCTGCTGGGCGGCGCGGTGTTCCTGCTCGCCGTCGGGATCGTGTGCCTGCTCTTCCTGTTGCGCTACGGGCTGGGACTGGCCGGGTACTCGCACCCGGTCTACTGGGCGGTCTACATCACCTGCTTCGTCTTCTGGGTGGGCATCGCGCACTCGGGCACCCTGATCTCCGCCATTCTGTTCCTCTTCCGCTCGGGGTGGCGCACGGCCGTCTACCGCACGGCCGAGGCCATGACCGTGTTCGCGGTGATGACCGCGGGCCTCTTCCCCCTCATCCACATCGGCCGGCAGTGGTACTTCTACTGGCTGCTCCCCTACCCCAACGAGCGGGGGCTGTGGCCCAACTTCAAGTCGCCGCTGATCTGGGACGAGTTCGCGATCGGCACCTACTTCACGGTGTCCACGGTGTTCCTGATCATGGGCCTGATTCCCGACATCGCGGCGGCGCGGGACGTGGCCACGGGGTGGCGCAAGAAGCTCTACACCATCACCTCCCTGGGCTGGCGCGGGACCAACGAGGAGTGGCGCCACTACACCCGCGGCTACCTCTATCTCGCGGCCCTGGCGACGCCGCTGGTGCTGAGCGTGCACAGCGTGGTGAGCTGGGACTTCGCCATGGCCATCGTGCCGGGGTGGCACGCCACCATCTTCGCCCCCTATTTCGTGGCCGGCGCCATCTACTCGGGCGTCGCGATGGTGATCACCCTGCTGGTGCCGATCCGGAAGCTCTTCCACCTGGAAGATCTCATCACGGGGCACCACTTCGAGAACCTGGCCAAGCTGTGCCTCCTCACCGGGTCCATCGTGGGCTACGCCTACCTGGTGGAGTATTTCATCGCCTGGTTCAGCGGCAACCCCAACGAGCGAGCCGCCTTCTGGTATCGCGCCTTCGGGCCGTTCTGGTGGGCCACCTGGACCATGATCATCTGCAACGCCTTCCTGCCGCAGCTGCTCTGGTTCACGAAGATCCGCCGGAACATCCTGGGCCTCTTCGTCATCTCGATCTTCGTCAACATCGGGATGTGGTTCGAGCGGTTCGTCATCATCGTGGTGTCCCTGGCGGGCGAGCCGTTCACCCCCTGGACCAACGCCGGCTACAACGCGACCTGGGCCGACTGGGGCATCATGGCCGGCAGCTTCGGCTGGTTCTTCATGTGGTTCCTGCTGTTCGTGAAGAACTTCCCGGCGGTGTCGATCTCGGAGGTGAAAGAGGTGTTGCCGCCGCCCCGGCTGGGGAGGACCCCGGCGCTCGAGGGCGCGGGCCCGGGAGGGGGCGGGCGATGAGCACGCATCTCCCCCACCTCCCGCTGCCGAAGCCGCTGCACGAGCTCTTCCGGCCGCCGCCGACGCCGGGCGTGCTGGCCGTGTTCGCGCATCTCGATGCCACGGTGGAGGCCGTCAAGCGGCTACGCGCCGGGGGGCATACGGACTTCACGGTCTATTCACCCATCCCGCGCCACGAGATCGAGGAGGCGCTGGGGCAGCCGGTGAGCCCGGTGCGGATGTTCACGCTGGTCGGCGGCATCGGCGGGTGCGCCATCGGGGCCTGGCTCACGCTGTGGATGTCCTACGACTGGCCTCTGGTGGTCGGCGGGAAGCCCGTCGGCTCGGTGCCGCCGTATGTGGTGATCATGTTCGAGATGACCGTGCTCTTCGGAGCGCTCTCCACCATCCTGGGGATCCTCTTCAACTCGGCGTTCGCGGCCCGGCGGCTGGGGACCATTCTCTGGGACCCGCGCTTCACCAACGACAAGTTCGGGATCTTCGTCCCGGCCGCTCCGGAAGCGGCCGGCGCGGTGGAACAGCTGCTCCGCGGCGCCGGCGCCGAGGAGGTGCGGCGTGGGTAGGGGGCTCCGCTGGGCGCTCGCCCTCGTCGGACTCATCGCCTGCAATCCGGACGACGTGGTGCATCGCGTGGGCTGGTTCTCGACCATGCGCCACCAGCGCAGCATCCGGCCCTACGCCCAGCCGATCCCGCCTCCGGAAGGGGCGATCCCCGTGACCGGAGCCGAGCTGCCCGTCACCCGGGACAACGCGGACCGGCTGGTGAACCCGCGGGCGCGCACCGCCGAGTCCCTCAACCGGGGGAAGCTGGTGTACGAGATCCAGTGCCAGGTCTGCCACGGCCCGGAGGGGAAGGGCGACGGGCCGGTGTCGTTCGGCGGCGGCGGGCCGCTGCCCGGGGTGCCGCCCCTGGTGGACGACGCGCGGCGGCGCCTCTCCGACGGGCACATCTACGGGGTGATCCGTGACGCCCAGGCCATGGGGAAGGGGCTGATGCCGCAATACGGCTGGAGTGTCCGGGGGACCGACCGCTGGGACGTGGTCAACTACGTGCGCACCTTGCAGGCCCAGGCGGCGGCCGGAGCCGCTCGATGAGCGTCGCGGCGGGCGTCAGTCGCGTCGAGCTGGCCCGCAAGGCGGGGCAATTCCCGACCGGCACCTTCTACCGGCTGGGTGGCGCCGCTACGCTGGTCGGGGGCGCGGTTCTGATCTGGGGCCTCGCGGGCGCGCACGCGCCGAGAACCTGGTGGGCCTACCACGCCAACTTCGTCTTCTGGGTCGCCATCGCGCAGGCAATGGTGGTTCTGGCCGCCACCCAAAAGCTCGCCCGGGGCCACTGGTCCGGCCTGATGATCCGGTTCGCCGAGGCGGGTGCGGCCTTCACCGCGGCGGCACCGGTCCTCTTCCTCGGCCTGTTCCTGGGGCGCGCGCACATTTTCCCCTGGATTCACGAGCCGCGGCCCGATCTGGGGTGGTGGCTCACGTCCCCGGCGTTCTTCCTCCGGAACGGCGCCATCCTGGCCGGTCTGGCCTGGCTCTCCTGGCGATTCGTGCGGCACGATCTGGCGCCCGACATCCAGGAGCTCGCCAACGGACGGCCGCCCGAGCCCGACGCCGGGGCCGAGGCGACCATCACCCGCGAGGCGGCGTTCGTGGTGCTGGGCTACGCCGTGGGGTACAGCCTGCTGGGCTTCGACCTCATCATGTCGCTGGCGCACAAGTGGGTGAGCAACCTGTTCGGGGCGTTCTACTTCATGGGTAGCTTTCTGGGCGCCCTGGGGGCGACGGCTCTGCTGACGCTCGCGGTCCGCCGGCCCATGGGGATCGCGGAGCTGGTCTCTCCCAAGCAGCTGCACGACATCGGGAAGCTGATCTTCGGGTTCACGGTGTTCTGGGCCTACCTCATGTGGTCCCAGTTCCTGGTGATCTGGTACGGCAACCTGCCCGAGGAGACCCACTTCGTCTTCTACCGGTTGTGGGGACCGTGGTTGCCGGTGGGTACGGCGGTGTTCCTCATGGTCTTCGTGATCCCGTTCGTCGGGCTGCTGGGCGTCAAACCCAAGAAGTACGCGCCGACCCTGGCGGGTTTCACGCTCGTGAGCCTGGCGGGCATCTGGCTGGAGCGCTATCTCGAAGTGGTGCCCTCGATCAACCACGGGGCGGGCCCGGCCATCGGGGTGCCGGAGCTCGGGGTCGCGCTGTTCTACTTCGGGTTGTTCCTGCTCGGCCTCGCGTGGTTCGCGGGCCGCTACCCGATGCTCTCGCCGCGGCTGGCCGCGGACACGATCGAGCGGGAGGGGCATTGACCGTCTGACCTGGGATGCCGGACGTCTCACGTCCGGCGTGCCCCTGCTTTATCATTCCCCCATGTCCCACGATCACCTCCGGACGCTCGAGGCCCACGGGCACGGCTGCGCGGGGATGAACGTCTGGCGGGGCGCGGTCGAGCTGATCCGGGAGGGCGCGCGCGGCGCGCTCGCCACCGTGGCGCGGACCCGCGGCTCCAC
>DATLXT010000196.1:0-2266 GCA_035575475.1 Gemmatimonadales bacterium
AAACATAACACGCCTCGCCCTCCAGTGGGCCCTCCAGGATTCGAACCTGGGACCTGCGGATTATGAGTCCGCTGCTCTAACCGCCTGAGCTAAGGGCCCTGGTGAATGGGGAATGTGGAATGGGCAAGGTGGAATGCGGAAGGGGGAATGTGGAATGCGGAATGGGGAATGGGGAGGGGGGAGGGGGGCGCTTTCAATTCCGCATTCCCCCTTCCACATTCCGCATTCGATCCATGCGCCGGGTGCTCCTCGTCTCCCACACCTATGTCGATCCCGCGAGCCGCGGCAAGCTGGTCGCGCTGGCGGCGCGTGATCTCGATCTCACGGTCGGCGTGCCCCAGCGTTGGGTCGAGCCCGGCCTGGGCCGCCCCATCGAGACCACCTGGGAACGGAAAAACGGCGTCGAGGTCTTCCCCATCCCCACCAGGGATCCCGGCCATCCCGAGGAGTCGCGGTTCGGTCGCCGGGCTCTCCTGGCCTTGTTGCGCGACAAGCGGCCCGACCTGGTGCAGGTGGAGGAGGAGCCCACCTCCCGCGCGGCGCGCCAGGTGATCGCGCTGGCCGGCAAGCTGGGCCTGCCGGTGGTGCTTCACACCCGGAACCGGGGCGAGCCGCCGCTTCCCGTGATGGGCCGCTGGCGCCGCCGGCGGGCCCTTCGCCGCCTGAAGGGCGCCACGGCCGAGAGCGAGGCCGCGGCGGAGCTGGTGCGGCGGGACGCCCCGGACCTCCCGGTCACCGTGGTGCCCCAGCTCGGCGTGCCCGTGCCCCACGCGCCCGAGCACGTCCCGCACGAGGGACTGGCGATCGGCTTCGTGGGGCGCTTGGTGCCCGAGAAGGGACTCGATACCTTGCTCCTGGCGCTCGGCCGTCTCCGGAGCGAGGCGTGGCATCTGGTCGTGGCGGGCGACGGGCCGGATCGCGAGCGCCTGGAGCAGCTGGCCTCCGACCTCCGCCTGGCGGCGCGAGTGCGCTGGACCGGCGCGCTGCCGCGGGACCGGCTCCAGGGTCTCTGGGCCGAGCTCGACGTGCTGGTGGCTCCAGCGCGCGCCGCTGCTGCCCGAACCGAACTCACCGGGCATCTCGTGCTCGAGGCCATGGCCTACGAGGTGGCGGCGGTGGGCTCGGACGTGGGGGTGCTCCCCGAGGTGATCGGAGACGCGGGGCTGGTGGTGGCCCCGGGAGACGATGGCGCGCTGGCCCGCGCGCTGGTCGACCTCACCGACCCCGCTTTCCGCCGGCCCCTCGCCGCGCGGGGGCGGGCTCGCGTGATGCAGCAGTACTCGGACGACGCCGTGGCGGAACGGACGGTGGCCTTTTGGAGAGAGTTGGTGAGGTGAACGGCGATTCGCCATGACCCGCGTCCTGCTGGTCCCCGATCTTCCGCTGGAGCGGTGGCCCTCGATGGACAAGTACGCCCATCGGCTCCACGACTGGCTGGAGAGCACCCGGCCGGGGTTCGAGGTGCGCCTCGCGGCGCACATCGGGGAGCTGACCCGGGAAGAGCGCAACGGCCGGACCTCGGGCGGCTTCGTGCGCTGGTGGACTCAGCCGGTGGACCCCTCGCGCGTGGTCCTGCCGGGGCCGCTCCGTGAGCCTCACAAGTACGCGGCGCGCTATTTCTTCTATCCCTTCCGGCTCCGGCGCGAGGCCAAGCGGGCCGCGCTGGTGCACATCCTGGATCACTCCTACGCCCACCTGATCGCGAGCACCCAGAAGCGACCCGTGGTGGTCACGGTGCACGACCTGATGCCGGTGATCGTCCTGCGCTCGCCCACCGACGGCTGGCGCCAGCGGATTGACCGCCGGTTCCTGGTTGGGGCGCTGAAGCAGCTGCGCCAGGCGGACGGCTACATCGTGGGCACCGAGTGGCTCAAGGGCCAGCTCGCCACCTGGCTGGGCGACGACCGGAGAATCCGGGTCGTGCCCTTCGGGGTGGACCGCGCCTTCTTCAACGAGAGCCCGGGGGCGCGGGCCCGGGGCCGCCAGGCCTGGCGCATCCCCGAGGACGCCTTCGTGGTGCTCCACGTGGGGAGCACGGTCGAACGCAAGAACCTGCCCCTCGTGATCCAGACCGTGGCCCGGCTGCGCGCCCACACCGATGCGCATCTCCTCCAGGTGGGCGGCAAATTCACCCCGGATCAGGAGCACCTGATCGACCAGCTGGGGCTGCGCAGCTACGTGCGCCGGGTGCCCTGGGCGCAGGAGAGCCAGCTCCGGCGGGCCTACCGCGCGGCCGACGTGCTGCTCTTCCCCTCACTGTACGAGG
>DATLXT010000197.1:0-2326 GCA_035575475.1 Gemmatimonadales bacterium
GGCCACGCCGCCGCCCGAGCCGTTCCTCAATCGCGACCAGCCGGGCGACTTCCGGTTCATCAACTCGGACCTGGCGTTCAAGGGGCCCTACGTCATCCAGGGCAACTTCAGCGGTATCCAGGTGTGGGACATCGCGAACCCGGCGAGCCCCAGGCTGGTGACCGCCTACATGTGCCCCGGGGCGCAGAACGACGTCTCGGTCTACCGTAACCTGCTCTTCGTTTCCGCCGAGGCGCTGGACGGCCGGGTGGACTGCGGGACTCAGGGGGTGCAGGACTCGGTGTCGCAGGACCGGATGCGGGGCATCCGCATCTTCGACATCACCGACATCGCCCATCCCAAGCCCATCGCCAACGTGCAAACCTGCCGCGGGTCGCACACCCACACGCTGGTGCGGGACCCCCGCGACACGGCCAACGTGTACATCTACGTCTCCGGTTCGGCGCCGGTGCGCTCTCCCAACGAGCTGGCCGGGTGCTCGGCCCTGCCGCCCGAGGTGGACCCCAACTCGTCGCTCTTTCGCATCGACGTGATCCAGGTGCCGCTCGCGGCGCCCCAGCAGGCGAGGATCGTGAGCACGCCGCGCATCTTCGCGGGGCTGGGGGCGGTGCGCTCGCACGGCGAGTCCCCCGAAGACAGCGCCGCGGCGGCGCGCCGGGCCGCCCAGGCGCGGGCCCGCGGGGCGTTCACCGTGATGGTGGAGAACATCGAGATGGTCCTGCCGCCCCCCTTCGTCAACCCGATGCTCGACAGCGTCGTGAAGGCGCGGGGCGGCGCCGGCGCGCCCACCGCGGCCGACAGCGCGGCGCTCCGGGCCGCGCTCCCCGCCCTGATCGCGAAAATGGTCGAGGAGTCGAACGTCACCACCCAGTGTCACGACATCACCGCCTACCCCGCCATCGGGCTCGCCGGGGGGGCGTGCAGCGGGTACGGCATCCTGCTCGACATCCGGGACGTCGCGAACCCGCGGCGCATCGCCGCGGTGGCCGACTCGAACTTCGCCTTCTGGCATTCGGCCACGTTCAGCAACGACGGCAGCAAGGTGCTCTTCACCGACGAGTGGGGCGGCGGGCTCCAGCCCCGCTGCCGGGCCAGCGACCGCTACGAGTGGGGCGCCGATGCCATCTTCACGATTTCGGGCGCCGCCCTGACGTTCCGGAGCTACTACAAGCTGCCGGCCCCCCAGACCCCCCAGGAAAACTGCGTGGCCCACAACGGATCGCTCATTCCCGTGCCGGGACGCGACATCATGGTGCAGGGATGGTATCAGGGCGGGATCTCGGTCGTGGATTTCACCGACCCCGCCCGGCCCGTGGAGATCGCCTATTTCGACCGGGGTCCGCTGGATTCGACCCGGCTGCGCGGCGGCGGGTCGTGGTCGGCCTACTGGTACAACGGCTACATCGTGAGCTCGGAGATCGCCCGGGGGCTCGACATCCTGGAGCTCCAGCCCAGCGCCTGGCTGTCGCAGAACGAGATCGAGGCCGCCAAGCTCGTGCGCTTCGATTTCCTCAACGTCCAGGAGCAGCCGCGCTTCGAGTGGCCCGCGAGCCCGGTGGTGGCCCGGGCGTACCTCGATCAGCTCGAGCGGTCGAACGGGCTCGGGCGCGAGCGGGTGTCGGCGGTGCGCGACGCCCTGGCCCGCGCCGAGCGGCTCTCGGCCGCCGCGCGGCGGGACGCGCTGACCCAGCTCGCCACCGAGCTGGATGCCGACGCGAGCCGCGCGGCGGATGGGGCCAAGGTGCGGCTCCTGGCGGGAGTGGTCCGGGACCTGGCGCGGTAGCGCGCCCGCCGGCTAGTGTCCGTCCGCGAGCTGGAGGGTGTAGACCCCGGGCGGACAGCGCAGGGCGGGGTTGGTCGGCGTGAACACGCCGGCCGGGTTCTCGCGCCACAGCCACACGTGCAAGTCCCAGTGACGCAGGGCTTCCGGCATGATCGGGTGATGACCCGCCATGGGGCCGTCGAACGGCCGGCCGAAGAGCTGGGGCCGCTCCGGGCTCGCCGCCGTGGGCACGAACCACTCGGCGGCCGCGAGCCGCAGGGTGTCGCCGCGCGGCTCGTAGATCAGCACCTGCGGCCGCGCCGGGTCGAGGGGCGCCCCGATCAGCGCCGGGTTCAGAAGATGCACCCCCATCCCGCCCGCAGGATACGGGGTGCCACCCGCCTTTCCCTCCCTGGGGAATTGCGTACAGGCGACGGTCGAGAGGTAGCCGTCGTGGATGGCCGCGATGGGGTCCTGGTAGCGCTCCAGCGCGGCGCGCACCGAGTCGAGCGCGGGCGGAAGGGACGGGTGCCCGCCCAGGGTCTGCGCCGTGGCGGGCTGGCC
>DATLXT010000198.1:0-6160 GCA_035575475.1 Gemmatimonadales bacterium
CGGGCGGCGCGGTCGGCTACCTGGGGTACGATCTGGTGCGCACCATCGAGCGCCTCCCGGCCTCGCCCCCCGACTCGCTGGGGCTCCCCGACGCGGTGCTCATGATCGCCGACAGCCTGGTGATTCTGGACAATCTCTTCGGCCGCGCCATCCTGGTCGCCAACGCCGCCGTCGCCCCGGACCTGCCCACCCGGGAGCTGGTCCGTCTCTACGACGCCGCGGAGACGCGTCTCGCGGAACTGGCCCGGCGGCTGGCCGCTCCGCACCGGCTGGAGCCCCTGGCCCTGCCCGAGGGCGCCCCGCCGCCGGCCACGGCATCCCGCTACCCCCGCGAGGCGTTCGAGCAGGGGGTGAGACGGATCCTGGAGTACATCCGCGCGGGCGACACCTTCCAGACCGTGCTCTCTCGCCGCGAGGAGGCGGCCGGGGCGGTGGACCCGCTGCTCTTCTACCGGTATCTGCGGGCCCTCAACCCCGCGCCGTACCTGTTCTATTTGGGCTTCGACGACTTCGCGCTGGTGGGCAGTTCGCCCGAGGTGTTGGTTCGCGTGGAGGACGGCGAGGTGACCGTGCGCCCCATCGCCGGGACGCGCCCGCGCGGCGCCACGGCGGACGAAGACGAGGCCCTGGCCCGCGAGCTCGTGGCCGACGCCAAGGAACGCGCCGAGCACTTGATGCTGGTGGACCTGGGGCGCAACGACGTGGGACGGGTGGCGCGGTACGGCACGGTGCGGGTGACGGACCTGCTCGCGGTCGAGCGGTACTCGCACGTCCAGCACCTGGTCAGCGAGGTGCGAGGCCGGCTGCGCGACGGGTATGACGCGCTGGACGCGTTGAAGGCGTGCTTCCCGGCCGGGACGGTGACCGGGGCGCCCAAGGTGCGGGCCATGGAGATCATCGACGAGCTGGAGCCCGAGCGGCGGGGGCCCTACGCCGGCGCCGTGGGCTACGTGGGGTGGGGGGCGCGCAGTCTCGACACCGCCATCGCCATCCGTTGCGGCCTGGTCCTCAAGGATCGGGTGGTGGTGCAGGCCGGGGCCGGGATCGTCGCCGATTCCGACCCGGCCCGGGAGTTTCGGGAGACCGAGGCGAAGGCCCGGGCCGTGCTGCACGCGCTGGCGCTCGCCAAAGCGGGCCGTTGATCTATATTCCCCCTTCGTGTTCAAGCTGATCAGCACCTCGGGCGATCAGGCGATCGATCTCCAGCCCGGGCGCACGTTGGTGGTGGGCCGCGCGGTCACCAGCGATGTCCCCATTTACGACCCGACCATTTCCCGCCGCCACGCCGAGATCGCGCTCACCCCGCACGGCGTCCGGGTGAAGGATCTGGGGTCGTCCAACGGCACCTTTCTCAACGGCGCCCGGGTCACCGAGGCGGAGGCCGGCCCCAACGACGTGATCACGTTCGGCAAGGTGGCGTTCCGGGTGAAGGACGTCACCGCCCCCGCGCGGCCTCAGGTGGTCCCCTCGCTCTCCGAGTTCGCCGGGGTGCGCCCGGCTCCCGGCGGCACCATCGTGCGTCAGCTCCCGGTGAGCCCCTCGGGCGGGGTGCCGGCGATCGTGGAGGACCGGCCGTCGGGCGCCTCGCATCTCAAGGTGACCGCGCCCACCCAGCAGGAGCTGGACCGCCTGCTCGACAAGGTCATCGACTTCACGTTTCAGGTGATGAACGTGGACCGGGTCTCGATCCTGCTGCTCGACGAGCGCACCGGGGAGTTGGTGCCGCGGGTGTCGCGCAGTCGCACGGGCGACGCCAGCGCGGCGCGCCACGTGCCGCAGTCCATCGCCCGGAAGGCCGTGGCCGAGCGGGTGGCGATTCTGTCCGACAACGCCGCCGCCGACGACCGGTTCAAGGGCAAGTCGATTCTGATCCAGAGCGTCCGCAGCGCGATGTGCACCCCGCTCCTGGGCTCGGACCAGAAGGCGCTGGGCATTCTCTACGTGGACAACCAGACCGCCACCCACTCGTTCACCGACGAAGACCTCGAGTTCCTGATCGCGTTCAGCGGGCTCACCGCCGTCGCCATCGAGAACTCCCAGCTCTCCGAGCGCATCCGCCGCGAGGCGCTGGTGCTCTCCAACTTCCAGCGCTTCTTCGCGCCCAACCTCGCGGCGCAGATCGCCCAGCAGGAGGGCCAGGTCCAGCTGGGCGGGCAGAAACGGCCGGTGGTGATCTTCTTTTCCGACATCCGGAATTTCACCCCGCTCTCGGAGGCCATGAGCCCGGACACCATCGCGTCGCTGCTCACCGAGTACTTCACCGAGATGGTGGAGATCGTGTTCGAGCACGCGGGAACCCTGGACAAGTTCATGGGCGACGCGATCATGGCGCTCTGGGGCGCGCCGATCGCGCACGAGGACGACGCCGACCGCGCCATGACCTGCGCCCTGGCCCAGCTCGAGGCGCTGGAGAAGATGAACGCGAAGTGGCAGGAGCAGGGCCGCCCCCAGATCGGCATCGGGATCGGCATCAACTTCGGCGAGGTGTTCGCGGGCTACATCGGTTCCGACCGGCGCCTCGAGTACACCGTGATCGGCGACGCGGTCAACACGGCCAGCCGGCTCTGCTCCTCGGCCGGGCCCAACGAGATCCTCATCACCGAAGCCTTCTACCGGGCGCTCAAACGCCCCCCCAAGGTCGAACCGCTCGAGGGAATCCAGGTGAAGGGGAAGTCCCGCGCCATCCCGGTCTATCGGGTGAAGCGGTAGGGCCGGCCGAACCGGGCCAGCAGCTCGAGCGCCAACCGCAGCGGCAACCCCATCACGCCGAAGAAGTCTCCCTCCACCCGCTCGATCAACGCCGCGCCGAGGCCCTGGATGGCATAGGCGCCCGCCTTGTCCAGCGGCTCGCCCGTGGCCGCGTAGGCCTCGAGCGTCTCCCGATCGGCCCGGCGAAACGTCACCCGCGAGACGTCGAGCGCCTGCTCCAGCCTCCCGTCCCGCGCCACGGCCACCGCCGTCATCACGTCGTGGGTCCGCCCCTGGAGCCGGAGCAGCATCTCCACCGCCTCGGCCGGCGACGCGGGCTTCCCGAAGATCTCGCCCTCCAGCACGACGGTCGTGTCGGCCGCCAGGATCAGGTCGCCCGGCGCGCGCGGCGTCACGGCTTCCGCCTTGGCCCGCGACAGCCGCGTCACGTACGCCTCCGGCCCCTCGCCGGGGAGGACCCGCTCGTCCACGTCCGGCGCCATCACCCGAAACGGAATTCCGAGCATCTCGAGCAGCTGCCGCCGCCGCGGCGAGCCGGACGCCAGCACGATCGGCCGCTCCGGGCGGCTCCCGGCCGGCGGCTCAGGGCCCGTCATCGCTCGAGAATCAGCGTCACCGGCCCGTCGTTCACCAGTTCCACCTCCATCATCGCGCCGAACTCGCCGGTCTCGACCGGGAGGCCGCCCGCCCGGGCCCGCACGCGCTCGACGAACTTCCGGTAGAGCGGGATCGCCACCTCCGGGGGCGCCGCGTCCACGAAGCTGGGGCGCCGACCCTTGCGGACGTCGCCGTAGAGGGTGAACTGCGACACCACCAGGATCCCCCCGCCCACCTCGGCCACCGACCGGTTCATCCTGCCTTCGTCGTCGCCGAAGATCCGCAGGCCGACGAGCTTCTCCGCCATCCACTCGAGGGTCTCGTCGGTATCGGCGGGCGCGAAGCCGGCGAGCACCGCGAGCCCCGGCCCGATCCGGCCGGTCACCCGTCCCCCGACCCGGACCTCGGCGCGGGAGACGCGCTGGACTACGACCCGCACGCCCCCTCGTCCTTCACTCGACCGTCACGCTCTTCGCCAGGTTCCGCGGCTGGTCCACGTTGCACCCGCGGCGCACCGCGATGTAGTAGGCCAGGAGCTGGAGGGGGAGCGCCGAGAGGACGGGCGTGAGGAGATCCAGGGTCTCGGGGATCTCGATGGTGTGGTCGGCGAGCTTCGGGAGGACGGGATCGCCCTGCGTGACGATGGCGATGACCCGGCCGCCGCGGGCCTTCACCTCCTCCACGTTGCTCACCACCTTCTGGTGGACCGCGTCCCGCGGAGCGATGAAAATGACGGGCATGAGGTCGTCGATCAGGGCGATGGGCCCGTGCTTCATCTCGGCGGCCGGATAGCCCTCGGCGTGGATGTAGGAGATCTCCTTGAGCTTCAGCGCCCCCTCCAGCGCCACGGGGAAGTTGTACCCGCGCCCGAGATAGAGCACGTTGGTCGCCCGCATCAGCCGCTCGGCCAGCCGCTCGACCGCCGGAGCCGTGGACCGGAGCACCTGCTCCACCTGTTCCGGCAGCCGGGTGAGCGCGCGCACCAGTTCTCGGCCCTGGAGCAGGGACAGCGCCCGCAGGCGACCCAGCTTGAGGGTGACCAGGGCCAGCGCCGCGATCTGGCTGGTGAAGGCCTTGGTGCTGGCGACCCCGATCTCGGGCCCCGCGTGCAGATAAATCCCGCCGTCCACCTCCCGGGCGATGCTGCTCCCCACCACGTTCACGAGCCCCAGCGTCCGGGCCCCGCGGCGTTTGGCCTCCCGCAGCGCCGCGAGCGTGTCGGCGGTCTCGCCCGATTGGGAGATGCCGACCACCAGGGTCCGCTCGTCCACGATAGGGTTGCGGTAGCGGAACTCCGAGGCGTATTCGACCTCGGTCGGGATCCGCGCCAGCTCCTCGATCATGTACTCGCCGATCAACCCCGCGTGCCACGAGGTCCCGCACGCCGTGATCACGATCCGCTGGACCCTCGCCAGGTCCTCGTCGCTGATGTTCAGGCCGCCGAGCCGAACCGTGCCCTCTTCCTCCAGGAGCCGGCCCCGCAGGGTGTTCCGCAGGCTCTCCGGCTGCTCCATGATCTCCTTGAGCATGAAGTGGGCGTAGCCGCCGCGCTCGATGGTGGCGAGATCCCACTCGACCTGGGTCACCGCCTTCTCCTTCTCCCCGGCCCCGAGATCCAGAATCCGGTAGTCGCCGGGCCGAACCACCGCGATCTCCCCGTCGTCCAGGTAGACCACGGAGCGGGTATGTGCCAGGACGGCCGACGCGTCGGACGCGACGAAGTTCTCGCCCGCCCCCAGGCCCACGAGCAGCGGGGAGCCCCGCCGTGCCGCCACGATGGTATCGGGCTCCCGCGACGAAAGCACCGCGATCCCGTAGGTGCCCTCGACCTGCCGCAGGGCGGCGGCGACCGCGTCGGCCAGCGAGCCCCCTTTGGCCAACCGGTCCTCGACCAGGTGCGCCAGCACCTCGGTGTCGGTCTCCGAGCGGAACACGTGCCCCCGCTGGGTCAGGGCCGTGCGCAGCGCTCCGGCGTTCTCGATGATGCCGTTGTGCACCAGCGCCACCACCCCGCCGCAGTCGGTGTGGGGGTGAGCGTTGGCCTGGGTGGGCGCCCCGTGGGTGGCCCATCGCGTGTGGGCGATGGCGGTCCCGCCTTCGGGCGTCGAACCCGCGAGCTGGGTTTCCAGCGCCGCGATTTTCCCCGGGGCCTTGACCACCTCGAGCCGGTTGCCGTTCACCACCGCCAGCCCGGCCGAGTCGTAGCCCCGATACTCCAGGCGCCGGAGCCCTTCGAGCACCAGCGGAACCGCCGCCCGCGGCCCCGTGTACCCTACGATCCCGCACATAGACGCTTTCCGGCTTCGATCAGCTCCCGCGCCCGCTCGCCGGTGGGTGCCTCGGCGATGAACCGGACGATCGGCTCGGTGTTGGAAGGCCGCACGTGCAGCCAGCGGTCCGGCCACGAGAGCCGCAAGCCATCCTGCGTGTCCGGAGTCGCATCGGGAAAACGGGCCCGGAGCCCCGCGTACACCGGCTCCAGCGCCCCGCCCCGCGGCGCCTTGTCTTTCACGATGACATAGCGCGGCGCCTCCTCCACCAGCTGGCTCACGGTCTTCCCGTGCCGGGCGAGCAACGCCAGCACCAGCGCCGCCGCCACCGGGGCGTCCCGCCCGGCGTGGAGCGGACGGTACATGACTCCCCCATTCCCTTCTCCCCCGACGACCGCCCCCAGCTCGACCATCGTGCGGGCCACGTGCACCTCACCGACCGGAGTTCGGACGACCGTCGCTCCGCAGTCGCGGGCGGCGTCTTCGACCACGAGCGAGGTGGAGAGGTTGCACACGACGACCGGGCGGGCCGGCCGCCGGCCGGGAGCGCGCCGCCCCCGGCCGAGCCCGGCGCCGCCCAGCAC
>DATLXT010000199.1:0-8725 GCA_035575475.1 Gemmatimonadales bacterium
GCAAGCCCGCCTCGGGTCATATGCGGTTGCAATCTCACGGCGCCGCATCCCATTATCAAGCAATGCTCCGCTCGTTGCGCGCCGCGCTCGCGCGGTTCACGGTGCGACGCGCCGCCGCCTGCCAGCGCCACGCTCCCCGGCGCGCCATCGTCTGGCTGCGCCTGGGGTGCAGCCTGTCTCCCACCTTCGCGGAGCCCCACCGCGCGCTGGTACACCTCCGGCGCGCCATCGAGGACCGGCGCGGCGCGGTGGAGGCCGCTCGCGCCGCCACCGAGCGATTCCCGGCCAACCCCGATGCCTGGATGCTCCTGGGCGACGCCTATCAGATGGTGTTCCGCCAGCGGGAGGCGCTGGGCGCCTACGAGCAGGCGCTGGCGCTCGAAGAGCGCGCCGACGCCGCCATGGCGGCCGGGCAGCTCTACCGCCGGGCCGGCCAGCCCGCCGAGGCGGCGGCGCGGTTCGCTCGCGCCTACGCCGCAGGCGGAGGGGCCGAGGCGCTGTGGGAGAACGCCCAGGCGCTGTTCCAGGCGGGCGACGAAGCCGCCGCCGAAGCGGCCCTCAACCTCTGGGCCACCCTGGTACCGGACGGGCCGGAACGCTTGAGGGAGGCCCGGGCCGCGCTGCGGCGCGGGTAGGGGAGGGCCCCCCGGCCGGGCTACCGCAGTCGCCTGATCCGCAGGTAGAGCGAGACCGCGTAGCCCAGGAGCAGCGCCGCGGCCACGATGTAGGCCGCCGTGAGGTAGGCGGCGTTCTGCGGCACGCCTTCAGGCATGCGGCGCTCCGCCGGTCTCCGTGAGTCCCGCCCGCTCCTCCCGCAACCGCGCCAGCGCCACGCGCTGGGTCACGAGCCCCACGTAGAGCAGGGTGAACACCCCGAACGAGAAGAGGAGGGTCACCAGCATCTCGCCCGGCAGGGAGGGCGCGCTGGGCTTGAGCACGATGGGCTGGGGATGCAGGGTGCGGAAGAGATAGACGCTCAAGTGCACGAAGGGCACCAGCACCAGCCCGCAAATACCCAGGACCGCGGAGTAGCGCGCCCGCATCCCGGGGTCGGCCACCGCGCCCCGAAGGATGAGGTAGCCCACCAGCACCAGGAAGAGCAGCAGCGTGAGCGTCAGCCGGGCGTCCCAGGTCCACCAGGTGCCCCACACCGGCTTTCCCCAGATCGGGCCGGTGGTCAGCACCACGGTCCCGAACGCGGCCCCCACCTCGGCCGACGCCTCGGCGAACCGATCGAGCCGCGGGTCCTTGAGAAACAGGTAGAAGATTCCGGCCAGGCCGACCAAGACCATGGCCAGTTCGGTCCAGACCGCGGCGGGCACGTGAATGTAGAAGATCTTCTGCGCCGGGCCCTGGAAGCGCTCCACCGGCGTGAACGCCAGCGCGCGGACATAGACCGCCGCCAGCAACCCGAAGCTCAGCCCCGTCAGGGCCAGACCGAACCGAGCGAGTTTCATTCCTCGACCGTGTAGGGGAAGAGTAGGGTCGCCACGGTGACGAAGGCGATGTCGTAGGCGGCGAGCAACTTAAGCCAGCCCGCCGCCTCGCTCAAGGGACGCCCGGCCAGGAGCTTCCCGGTGACCTGCACCGCGCCGATCAGGGGAGGCAGCAGAAACGGCAGGAGCAACATCGGGAGCATCAGCTCGGCGAACCGGGTCCGGACCACCATGGCGCTGAACAGCGTCCCCACCGCCACGAACCCGACGGTGGCGAGCGCCAGCACCCCGGCCAGCGGAGCCAGCGCCCGTCCCAGCGACACGTTGAAAAAAAGCACGAACAGAGGAAGCCCGATGGCTTCGATGACGGCCACGAATACCAGGTTGGCCAGCAACTTCCCGAAATAGAGGCTGGTGCGGCTGGCCGGCGAGAGCAGCAGGCCGTCCAGCGCCTGGTTCTCGAGCTCCAGCTGGAAGGCGCGATTCAGCGCCAGCATGGCCGCGAAGGTGAAGGTCACCCACAGCACGCTGGGCGCCAGGTCCACCGCCGCGACCGCCGTGGGGTCCCGGCCGAAGTTGAAGACCAGCAGCACCAGCACGGTGAAGACCGCGGCCGAAAGGAAGGCCGTCCGGCTCCGGAACTCGATCAGGAGGTCCTTGCGGGCCAGCGCCCAGGCCTGGCGCAGCACCTCAGGCACCGGTCACCGCCCGCCGGTAGGCTTCGGCGATCTCGGCGGCAGTGCGATCGCCGCGGGGCTCCAGCCGCACGAAGCGGCCATTCAGCTGAAAGGCCACGTCGCTGGCCAGCTCCACGCCCTCTTCCACGTTGTGGGTGGCCATCACCAGCACTCGGCCGCGCCCGGCCAGCCCGGCCAGGAGGCGCCGGAACTCGGCGGCCGCGGCGAGGTCCAGGCCCGTGAACGGCTCGTCCAGGAGCAACACGCTGGGATCGTGGAGCAGCGCCCGGGCGATCGCGGCGCGTTGCAGCTGGCCGCGGGAGAGCGTGCGGACCGCCTGCCCCGCGCGGTCGGCGAGGCCCAGGCGGGCCAGCAGTCCCTCCGCCCGGGCCGCGGCCTCGTCGCGGCTGAGCCCGTACAGCCCGCCCCAGAAGCGCAGGTTCTCCATGACCGTGAGATGCCCGTAGAGGTGCGCGTGGTGCCCGATCCAGCCCACGGCCCGCCGGCCGCCCTCGAGGTAGACACGCCCACCCTGCGGCTTGATCAGTCCCGCGAGGACCCGCAACAGCGTGGTCTTGCCGGCGCCGTTGGGGCCGAACACCACCAGCGTGCGGCCGGCGGTGAGGGCGAAGGAGATATCGTCAAGGGCCCGGGCCGGGCCGAAGGCGTGCCGCAGCCCCTCAGCCCGCAGCATCAATGCGGGCGGCGAGGTCGTTCAAATCGAAGGGCTTCACCAGGTAGGCGGAGTGCTCGAGGTCCAGGACCTGCATGAGCGGCTCCATGCTGACGTAGGCCGTGGTGACCACGACCGGGAGTTGGGGATGCGAGCGGCGGATCTGCTGGAGCAGGGCGATGCCGTCGGTGTCGGGCAGCCGCATGTCGAGCACCAGGACGTCGGGCCGGAACTCGTCCAGCAACCTGGTCGCCCGGGCCCCGTCGGGGGCGAACGCCATGTCGTAGCGGCCGCCGAAGAATCGCTCGTAGGAGGTCTTGAGCGACGGCTCGTCCTCGACGAACAACACTCTCCGCAGGGAAGCACGGCCCGGCATGTCGGGGGAATATACCCACGCCGGCAGGGCCGTCTACGGGCGTTCCGCGTTCGCCCCGCTCTCCAGCTCGAAGAGATCGTCCAGCTTGGTCAGGACCAGCAGGAAGCGCAGCTCCTCGTTGGCCCCGCGCAGGCACACCGTCTGGCGCCGCTCGGCCGCCCGGCGCTGAATCAGCATCAGGGCGCCAAGCCCGGCGCTGTCCACGTAGCGCGTGCCCGTCAGGTCGATGACCAGTCGCCCCTCGCCCTCGGGCAGCTGCTCCAGGAGCTCGACGGCGGCACGGCGGAAGGCGACCCGCGATTCGAGGCTCAACGCCTCGGGCGCGGCGAGCACCTTCTCCACCGGGTGCGCGGACATGGGCACGGTCTCCTTCACGGGCGACTCCATCGGGTCCGCCCCTGCCTACGCCAGCCTGATGCCAGGCACGTAAGCTCTGCCCCCTCAACCGCTTGTCAAACGGAGCGTGACCCCACTCACGGGCCCGGGTGCCGCACTCCGAGCGCCTGAGCGCATTCTGCAAGGCGGCCCCGAGTCGCGACTTGACCGCGGCTCCCGACGGGGGCATACCTTAGCGCATCCGCTTCCTCCCAATGGCCATGCCCGACCGCATCGAGACCCTGCTCCAGGAGCAACGCAGCTTCCCGCCGCCGCCCGAGTTCCGCGCCCGGGCCCAGGTGCGCGACGACACCCCCTACCAGAAGGCTCGGCGAGACCGCGAGGGCTATTGGGCCGAGTGGGCACGGCAGCTGGAGTGGTTCCGCCCCTGGGACCGGGTGCTGGAGTGGCGCCCGCCGCACGCGAAGTGGTTCGTGGGCGGGAAGCTCAACGCGTCGGTCAACTGCCTCGACCGTCACGTCCGCGCCGGCCGGGGCGACCGCGTGGCCCTCATCTGGGAAGGCGAGCCGGGCGAGGTCCGGCGCCTGACCTATGGCGAATTGCTGGAGCAGGTCGGCCGCTGCGCCAACGCGCTCAAGGCGTTGGGCGTGGGGCGGGGAGACCGGGTCGCCATCTACCTGCCCATGGTTCCGGAGGTGGTGGTGGCCATGCTCGCCTGCGCCCGCATCGGCGCGCCCCACACCGTGGTCTTCGGCGGGTTCTCGGCCGAATCCTTGCGCGACCGCATCAACGACGCGGGGGCCAAGGTGTTGATCACGGCGGACGGAGGCTGGCGCCGCGGCGCCAAAGTGCCGCTGAAGCAGAACGCGGACGACGCGCTGGCCCAGGCCCCCACCGTCCGGCGGGTGGCGGTCCTGCGGCGCACCGGTGATCCGGTGCCGATGCGGGCCGGGCGCGACGCCTGGTGGCACGACCTGCTGGCGGCGGCCGCGCCGGTCTGCGAGCCCGAGCCCATGGATGCGGAGGACCCCCTCTTCATCCTCTACACCTCGGGCACCACGGGGAAGCCCAAGGGGATCCTGCACACCACGGGCGGATACCTGACGCAGGTGTACGCCACCACCAAATGGGTCTTCGACCTCCAGGACGACGACGTCTTCTGGTGCACCGCTGACGTGGGCTGGGTGACCGGACACTCCTACATCGTGTACGGCCCCCTGGCCAACGGCGCCACCGAGGTCATGTACGAGGGGGCTCCCGACTATCCCGACCGCGACCGCTTCTGGGCCATCTGTGAGCGCCACGGCGTCACGGTGTTTTACACCGCGCCGACGGCGATCCGGGCGTTCATGAAGTGGGGCCCCGAGCATCCGGCCAAGCACGACCTCTCACGCCTGCGACTCCTCGGGACCGTGGGCGAACCGATCAACCCCGAGGCCTGGATCTGGTATCACACCCATATCGGCGGCCAGCGCTGTCCCATCGTGGATACCTGGTGGCAGACGGAGACCGGCGGGATCATGATCACGCCGCTCCCGGGCGTCACCGCTACCAAGCCGGGCTCGGGCACCGTCCCCTTCCCCGGCATCGAAGCGGACCTGCTGGATGGCGACGGGAAGAGCGTCCCGGTGGGCGGCGGGTACCTGGCCATCACCAGCCCCTGGCCCGGCATGCTCCGGACCATCTGGGGCGACGACGAGCGCTACCGCCAGACCTACTGGAGCAAGTGGCCCGACACCTACTTCCCGGGTGACGGCGCCAAGCGCGACGAGGACGGTTACTTCTGGATCCTGGGCCGGGTGGACGACGTGCTGAACGTCGCCGGGCACCGCATCGGGACCATGGAGGTCGAGAGCGCGCTGGTGGACCACCCCGCGGTGGCCGAAGCGGCCGTGGTGGGCAGGGCTCACGAGCTCAAGGGTCAGGCGCTGGCCGCGTTCGTCACGCTGAAAGAAGGCAAGACGGCGGGCGACGGGCTCCGGGAGGAGCTCAAGGCGCACGTGGTGAAGAAGATCGGCGCCATCGCCCGCCCCGATGACATCCTGTTCACCGCCGATCTGCCCAAGACGCGGAGCGGCAAGATCATGCGGCGCCTGCTCAAGGACATCGCGGAGGGGCGCGCCCTGGGCGACACCACGACCCTGGCGGACCCGGCTGTCGTGGCGCGCCTGAAAACCATGTACGAGGAGAAGGAAACCTGAGTCGTCAGCCCTCGAGATCCGACGCCAGCGGCGACGTCCGAGAGCCGACGCTCGATGCCCGCGCTCCCGGCGCCACCGCCGCGACCGCCGTGACCCAGATCGCCGTCATCACCACCGCGCTGGCCACGCACCAGCGGCAGATGGCCCGGATGACGAAGAGCTCGAGATACGTGAGGTAGCCGGAGAAGAGGAACCCCACCGTCGAAAGCGCCGCCAGGGTCAGGGTCACGCCCGGGGAGCCGATCAGCCGGGGCTGGAGCCCGGCGAGGCTCAGCGCAAAGAGCACCGCGTACCCCCCCACGCCGTACAGCGCCACCGGGACGCCGAACAGCTCGGCGTAGCGGCTGGTTTGAACCGTTTCGCACCCGCCCGCGCCGCACTGGAGGGTGCCGATGGCCCCGATCTTGTAGAGCCAGAGATAGACGGCGACCAGCAGGCCGACCAGCGCGAGGACGGCGATGATCTGGCGGTGACGCATCAGCGAGCCGCGAGCAGGCTGTCCACGATGCGTTTGAAGACGTCCGAGCTCCACGCGCCGGTGTAGCGGCGGCCGTTGATGAAGAACGTGGGGGTGGCATTGACGCCGCGCCGCTCGCCCTCCACCCGGCTGGCCTCGATGCGGCCCGCATGCCGTCCGCTCCTCATGCACTCGTCGTAAGCCCGGACGTCGAGCCCGGCCCGCTCCGCCAGGTCGCGGAACAGACCGCTCGGGTCCTTGCCGGTCTGCGCCCAGGAGTGATTGAAGAACAGCTGATCGTGCATGTCCCAGAACTTCCCCTGCTCACCGGCGCAGTGGGCCGCGTGGGCGGCATAGCGTGCGTAGGGATGGCTGGGGAGGGGAAAGTCCCGCTGGCGCCAGCGCACTTTCCCGGTTTCGATCAACTGCGCCCGAATGGTGGGCATCTGCACCACCGCGAACTGGGCGCAGGCCGGACACTCGAAGTCGGCGTACTCCACGACCTCCACCGGAGCCGTGTCCGCGCCCAGCGTGAAGCCCTGGAAGCCGTCGGCAGCCGGCTCCGGCGCGGGCCCGCCCGGAGCGAGCCCGGGCGGCGGGGCGTCGGCCGAGGCCGCATACCAGAGCGCCGCCCCCCCGGCCACAGCCACCACCGCGAGCAGTAAATAGAACCGCCTCATGCGTCCCCGTCCCCCCGCCAGGACTCGTCCTCGTCGTCGGGTTCGTCGAGGGAGAACTCCTCGCGCCGCCGCGCCTCCTCGACGATCCGCCGGCTCTCGGCGACCTCGGGCGTATCGTAGGTCAAGCGCACTTCATAATGGAACAATTCGCTCCGCACCGTCCCCAGCTGCTTGAGCAGTTCGGGCGTGGCCTCGAGCAACCGGCCTTCCCGATCCAACTGCTGAATCCGCTCCGCCAAGCCGCGGAGCAGGGCCACGAGCCGCTCCGCCCGCTCGGGGCCGTAGACTTCCTCGCTCATAGCGTCCATTCCATAGCCGCGGTGCCAGAACGGCAGGCGCGGCACGCCTCCATCTCCAATTATACCACGCCGGCGGGATCGGCGCCCGAGAATTTGCCCCCGTTGCTCGGGCCTATTAGATTGCGCGCCGCTCCGCCCGGTTCCCCGCTCACGAGGATGTGCCCTGCATGGCCAAGAAGCGTAAGATCCCCCGCAAGACGTATACCCCGAGTTCCTTCGAGCAAGCGCGCGACGAGCTGTTCTCCCACATCCTCCGCTGCGGGGTTCTGGAAGCGAGCCCCGAGCATCAGAAGGAGTGGTTTGACGACACGATGCTCTATCTGGCGGACCGCTACGAAGACCTGAGCGACCAGGAACTGGACCAGCTCCGCGTGCTGGGCGAGCGCTACTGCCGCCCGGTGGTCTCGCGCACGGCTCCGGTCGGCGCGAGCTAGGCGGGCCGGCGCCAGCGGAGGCCGAGAGCCACCCGGGCGCCGCCCCCGAACCCCGCTTCCAGGAACCACCCTCGCGGGCGCGCCGCTGCGCCCTCCACCCCCAGGAACAGGGTCAGATAGCCCCGGCCCCGGCTCCCGCGCGCCCCCAGGTAGGCGACGCCGGCGGCCCCATACAGGGTCACCCCCCGCCGCGCCCCGGCATTGAGGACGAACTGCGCCGTGGCCTCGGCCCGCAACGCCGCCCCCTCACCCGTCCCACCTCCCGCGATCACGGCCGCCACCCGGCCCTGTCCGGACCGCCGAGCCACGCTCAGCGCCGCTCCGGCGAAGTCGCTCGAGGCGAACGTGGCCAGGCCGCCCGCGCCGAACTCGATGACCCCCGGGCGCTGAGCCGGAGCCCGCCCGGCCAGCACCACGGTCAGCAGGACGGCGCTACGCAAGCGCGACGTCGTAGGTGACGCGCAGGTCAGGGGCCAGGGTGGCCACCACGGAGCAGTACTTCTCGAGCGAGAGGTCGATCGCCCTCCGGGCCTTGGTTTGGTCCGCGCCTTCGCCCCTGATGGCGAACCGAAGGTGCAGGGCCGTGTAGCGCCGCGGGTGCTCCTCGCGGCGCGTGCCGGTAACGGTGATCTCGAGCGCCCGCAGCGTCACCCGCTGCTTCTCGAGAATCCCCACCACGTCCGCGCCGGTGCACGCCCCCGCCGCGACCAGCAGCAGCTCCACCGGCGAGAGCGCCTCGCGGCCGTCGCCGTCCACCCGGACGGCCGGGCGCCCCTCGGCCCGCCCGTCGAAGCGCAGCCCGCCCGCCCACTGCACCGCCACCTCGCGCACGTTCCCGGTCGTCATCCTCAGCCTCCGCGACGGGTGACCAACCCCAGGGAGAAACGGTGCCGGCCCAGCGCGTCCAGACCGCGGTATTCGATGCGCCAGTTGAAGGTGGAGCGAAACCGCCGCTCGAATCCCACGACCAGGTTGACCCAGAGGCCGGGACAGTCGGGGTCGGCGCCGCAATTGTCGTGGCCCGCGACGCCCAGTCCCGCCCCCACGTAGGGCACCGCGGGCTCGGCATCGTCCGTGAACCGAAACAGCAGCTCCCCGGTGCCGAGGAAGGTGTCCTCGCCGTCCAGGCCGATTTCCCCGCCGGCCCGGAGGCGGA
>DATLXT010000200.1:0-5096 GCA_035575475.1 Gemmatimonadales bacterium
CCGGGGGCACGAAGAAGCCGCCGCCGTCGAGCAGTCGGGGGAGCGGGCTCGCGGTGGTGGCCACGACCGGGGTGCCGCACGCCGCGGCCTCCACGGCCGGCAGCCCGAAACCCTCGCACGCGGACGGCAGCACCAGCGCCACGGCGCCGGAGTGGAGATGCCGGAGTTCCTCGTCGGGGACGAAGCCGGTCCAGTGCACCAGCGCCTCGGTCCCCGCGGCGCGGATCGCCTCGCGGATCCGGGCCTGGTCGCCGTGGAAGACGTCCCCGTCCACCGTGCCCACCAGGAGCAGGTGCACCGGCGGCCCCGCTGCTTCCCGCACCAGCCGGGCGTGGGCCCGGACCACGGCGTCCACGTGCTTGTGCGGGTTGAACCCGCCCACGTAGATGAACCACCGGGCCTCGGGCTCGAGCCCTGCCCGCCGGGCCGCCGCCCGGATCTCCTCCGCCGACCCGCTGGGCCGGAAGGCCGGGGCCGGCGCCTCGCCGGCCACCCGGATCCGCTCGGGCGGCACCCCGAGCACCTCGACCAGTTCGCGCGCGGCGAAATCCGAGACGGTGAGCACCAGCCGCGCCTGACGAATCGCCAGCTTCACCTTGATCGTCCAGAACAGCCGGGCACGCCGGGTGGGGAGGGTCAGGCGGGGGAAGCGCTCCGCGATGGCGTCGTGCACCGTCACGACCGCGCGCTGGCCCGGCGGCAGCGGGAAATACGTGTACACCGAGGGGGAGAAGAAGACGCCGGGCCGCTCCCGCCAGACCGCCCGCGTGAGGCGGAGCAGGTCCCGGGGCGAGCGATAGCCGCCGGCCGCCGCGGCCCGGGTGGGCGCCTCGTCCAGCGCCACCACCACCGGCCGCACGTTCGGCGCCGCGAGGTCGAACCGCTCCGCCGCAGCCGCATCGAGCAGGCAGGCGAACTCGTCGTCCGGGGCGAGCGCGGCCATCGCGGGCAGGAGCTGCCGGGTGAAGCGGCCGTAGCCCCGGCCGTTGGCCCAGCAGGTGGCGTCCACGCCGATCCGCATCTCAGCGCCCCGCGGGTGCGGGCACCGCCGCCGGCTCCTCGAGCCGCTGCTCCTCGTGATACTCGTAGTCGGTGTTCACCGCCCAGATGTCGTGCGACGCCCCCTGCATGTTCTCCACGGCGAACATCGCCGTGAGCATCGAGTGATCCTGGTTGTTGTACTTGTGCATCCCGTTCCGCCCGACCGTGTGGAGATTCGGGATCGGGTCGATGAACGCGCGCACCGTCTCGAGCTGGGCCCGGTAGCGCGAATCGTAGATCGGATACGCCTTGGGCATCCGGATGACCGTCCCGTCCTTCACGTCGCTCGCCCGGGCGAGGCCCAGCGCCTCCAGCTCCCGCGAGGCGAGCGCGATGAGATCGCAGTCCGGCGCGTTCCACATCCCGTCGCCCTTGAAACAGAAATACTCCATGCCGAGGCAGGTGGTCCCCGGCTCCGGCACCATCGCCCGGCTCCAGTTGTTGAAGTTCTGGATCCGCCCCACCTTGACACCCGGGGTGTGGATGTAGATCCAGTTGTCGGGGAACAGGTGCTCCTTGTCCAGCATCAGGGCCACCACCACGAAATCGCGGTACCGGAGCCCCTCGGCCGCGCGGAGGATCGCCGCCGGCGGCTGGGGATCGAAGGCCCGCACCAGGTCCCGCACCGCCATGGTGTTGATCACGTGCTCGGCCTCGAATCGGCGCTCCCCCTCGGGCGAACGGGCCCGCACCGCCACGACCCGGCCGTCCTCCAGCTCGATCGCCGTCACCAGGTGCTCGAGCAGCACCTCGTTGCCCATCTCGCGCACCCGAGCCGCGGTCCGTTCCCACATCTGCCCCGGCCCGAGGCGCGGGTACCGGAACTCGTTGATCAGCGTCTTGATCTTGGTGGAACGCTTGTTGAGCTGCGTCGCCGAGAGGATCGCCTTCGCCAGCGACAGCCCCTGGATCCGCTGGGCCGCCCACTCGGCCCGGATCTCGGTGCAGGGTAACCCCCAGACCTTCTCGGTGTAGGTCTTGAAGAAGATCTCGTAGAGCCGCTTCCCGAACCGGTTGGTCACCCACTGCTCGAAGTTCTCTTCGACGGGGTAGGGCCGCCAGTGCCACTTGAGATAGCTCGACACGATGCGCAAGGCCTCGACGAGGCCCAGACCCCTGAGCGCGTTGGCGGCCTTGAGGGGATAGTCGAAGTAGCGCCCGCGATAATGGATGCGCGAGAGGCGGGGCACCGAAATGAACTCGTCGCCCAGCACCTCCTCCCACATCGCCTCGACCGGCGCGATCTTGGTGAAGAAGCGGTGCCCGCCGATGTCGAACCGGAATCCCTTGTACTGCGCCGTGCGGGAGATCCCGCCGACCGTGTCGTCGCCTTCCAGCACGGTCACGGCGTGGCCCTGCTTGCTGAGGAGGTAGGCCGCGGTGAGACCGGCCGGTCCCGCCCCGATCACGACGGTGCGGTCGCCCGGCTGGAGCCGGGCCACGGTGCGCGAGGCGGGTGTGGGGGTCATGGAGACTCCGGATCCGTATACGAGGCCGTGCGTGCAAGAATGCGGCCCAGCCCGCGCGGCCCCGCTGCGGCCTCCGCGGTCACGTCAATCCTCCCCGTCGGCCCGCCGGATCGGTCGCTGTCCCCGGCGGCGGGAGCGCCCCGGCCAGCTCCCCGGTCCAGCGGAGGAACAGCTCGGTCCAGTCCAGCGCCAGGGCTCCGGTCTCCTCGGTGAAGGCCACGATATCCCCGGCCGCCTCGGTCATGCCCAGGCGCCGGAGGTCGGCCACCGAAGCCTCAGGGGGCGCCGCGATCAGCCGCACCCCATCCGCTCCCGGCGGCACCCGCGCCAGCTCGCCGGGCCGGAGCGCCCGGACTACCACCAGTTCCACCTGCATCTCGCGGCAGGCAGCGCGCAGGCGTTCCACCGCCGCCGACATCCCGGCTGCGTCCTGCCGGGAGACGAGCACCACGGACAGGCTCGGCTTCGCGGTCGTGGCCGCCGTGCTCAGGTTGACCTCGAGGCGCAGAGGGTGCATACCAATGAACCAGGCTCCGCTTGCGGGTTTCCGGGCCGCCCGTGCCAGCGCGGGCCGCGCCGCAGCCGGGGCGCAAGCTGGGTGCCACCTGACCCGCGCGCCGCATTCGTCCCGGTCCCCACGGCAGGCGGCTCGATCCGGGGCGGGGCGGGCCCAGGGGCCGCCCGAGGCGGCCAGCAGGAGCGTGGGCGAGGCTCCACATGAGGCACAGGTCCAACACCGGGCCGCACGCACGCTACAGCCGGACACGGAGGTCCGGTGCCGCCGCAGGGGGAACGCGCGGCGAGGACCCGGCGCCTCTCGCCTGCCGGGGCTGGAGCGATGGCCCTGCTCTTGCGCCCTCGTGCTCCGGTTTCCCCGTTCGAACCTGCCCATGAATCCGAGCGATCGGCCCGAGCCACGGCACCTGCTCACGGTGGGGCTCGAGGACTACTACCAGGTCGGCGCCTTCAACCGCCTGATCCAGCGGGGGCAGTGGTACCGCTTCGAGACGCGGATCGGCCACAGCACGGCCCGCACGCTGGAGCTGCTGGACGAGCTCGGCGTACGGGCCACGTTCTTCGTGCTCGGCTGGGTGGCGGATCAGCTTCCCGAGGTGGTCCGGTCGGTGGCCGAGCGGGGCCACGAGATCGCGAGCAAGGGGTACTACCACCGGAGCATCCGGCAGATGACGCCGGCGGAGTTCCGGGAAGACCTGGCCCGGGCGCGGGAAGCGCTGCAACGGGCGAGCGGCCAGAAGGTGCTGGGCTACCGGGTAGCGGACCAGTGGTTCGGGCCGGACGATCTCTGGGCGCTCGACGTGCTGGCGGCGGAGGGGTACGAGTACGACTCGAGCGTGGGGCCGATTCTCCGGCGCTTCGCCGCGGAACCGTGGCGCCGCTTCGCTCATCTCCATCAGTTCGGCGACCGGACGCTCTGGGAGTTTCCGATTTCCGCGATGGACCTGTTCGGGTTCATGATCCCGGTGGCCGGCGGCAACTGGTTCCGTCAGTTCCCGCCGGCCCTGATGAAGCGCGCGGTGGACCGCTGGCACCGGACCTACAGCGCGCCGTTCGTGATGTACTTCCACACCTGGGAGCTGGATCCGGACCAGCCCCGGATCACGGCCGCCTCGTGGCTGCAGCACGTGCGGCACTACCGGAACCTCGATCGCGTCCCCGACCTCCTGCGCCACTATCTGAGCCGGTATCGCTTCAGCCCGGTGGCCGAGTACCTGGGGTTGAGCACTGGCGCCGCTCGCGCCGGGGCGCTGGCCGAGCGGGACACGGCGCCGGCGGCCGGAGGGCCAGCCGCGCTTTCGCCTCCCGAGGTGTCAGGCGCCGGGGAGGCGGTCCCGGTCACGATCGTGGTGCCCTGCTACAACGAGGAGCTCATCGTTCCCTATCTGGCCAACACGCTCGAGAGCGTGGCGCGGGCCCTGGCCGGCCGCTACCGGCTGCACCTCGTGCTGGTGGACGACGCGAGCCGCGACGGCACCTGGCAGGCGCTGCAGCGCCACTTCGGCGGCCGGCCCGACTGTACCCTGATCCGGCAACCGCGGAACCGCGGCGTCGCCCTCGCGATCCTCGAGGGGATCCGCCGCGCCCCCACCGAGGTCGTCTGTTCGATCGATTGCGACTGCACCTACGATCCGCACGAGCTCGCCCGCATGATCCCGCTCCTGGCCGAGGGCGTAGACCTGGTCACCGCGTCGCCCTACCATCCGTCAGGCACCGTGCGCAACGTTCCCCGGTGGCGGCTCGCGCTCTCGCGCGCCGCCTCGGCGCTCTACCGGCTGGTGCTCGGCGCCCGGCTCCACACCTGGACCGCCTGCTTCCGGGTCTACCGCCGCTCGGCGATGCTCGGCCGTACCCTCCGGAGCTCGGGGTATCTCGGGGTGCCGGAACTGGCCGGCCAGCTCGTGCTGGAGGGGAGAACCGTGGTGGAATACCCGGCCACCCTGGAGGTGCGGGTGCTGGGCCATTCCAAGATGAAGGTGGCGCGGACCATCCTCGGCCACCTCCGCCTGCTGACCCGGTTCGCCTGGCTGCGGCTGCGGCGGCCCGCCCGCCGGCGCCGGCCGCCCGGCG
>DATLXT010000201.1:0-7962 GCA_035575475.1 Gemmatimonadales bacterium
CAGGGGCCGGTCCGGCGTTGGGGCCCGGTGGGACCCCGCCACACCCAGCGCCCGCCGTCCTTCACCCAGCCCTTCCGGATCAGCGGGGTGGTGAGCCGGTCGCGGTGCTGGGGGAAGTCGTACCCGAACCGGCCCTTCACACAGGTCGAGCCCTGGTTGGGCGTGTCGAGCTCGATGTCGGGAGATGTGACCCGCACCAGCTGGCCCTGGGCCACGTGCAGGTCCACCTGGCACCCCACCCCGCAATAGGGGCACACCGACCGCACCACCCGTTCGGGCCGGCGGATCTGGTCGGGCGCGAAGCGGGCGCGCGGCATCACCTCGAAAATCGCGCCGGTGGGACAGACCCGCACGCATTCGCCGCACCAGGTGCACCCGGCCTTGTCGGGATCGCCGTCGGCGCCGACGATGATCTCGGCGTGTTCGCCCCGCCACCCCACCTCCAGCACGCCCACCACCTGGATGTCCTCGCAGGCGCGCACGCAACGGGTGCAGAGGATGCAGGTGCTCATGTCGTGTCGGATCATCGGGTCGCCGGGGCGCTCGTCGCCCGAGCGGAGCGCGAGCTCGCGCTGGGCCGAAGGGACCGGGGTGACCCCGTAGCGCACCACGTACTGTTCGAACTCGTTCCGGGGATGGTCCCGGCCGCCGTTGACCAGGTGATCGGCCGGGTAGCGCTGGAGCAGCAGCTTCAACACCCCGCGCCGGCTCTCCACGACCGCGGCGGCCTCCGTCTCGACCCGCATGCCATCGGCGATCTTGGTCGCACACGCCGGGACCAGCTTCGCTTGCCCCTCCACGGCCACGAGGCAGAGCCGGCAGTTCCCCACGATCGGCAACTTGGGATACCAGCACAGCGTCGGGATCTCGATCCCGGCGGCGCGGGCGGCCTCGAGAATGGTCTGGCCGTCGCTGGCCTCGAGCAGGCGACCGTCGATGGTGAGAGACGCCATGTCCCTATAAAGCTACAGGCGCCGGCCGGGGTCCGCTGCCCGTGGGGGCGGTTGTCAGGAAGGCGTGCCGGCTGCATCCTAAGGGCCGCGGGTAGCCGATCACCGGTAACGCCTTCCCCGGAGCCCTATGGACCGCCGCCAGTTCGTCGCCACCACTACCGCCACCACCGCCGCGCTGGCCCTGCCGGCGGCCCGGGCCCCGGCGCTTCAGGCCGACGCCGGCGTCAAGGAGCTCTGCCTGCGGGCCATCGACACCGCCCGCGCGGCGGGCGCCTCCTACGCCGACTGTCGCGTGCAGCGGAATCGGAATCAGTCGGTGAGCACGCGCGAGCAGCAGATCACGGGCCTCGTGGACTCGGAGACCTTCGGGTTCGGCGTCCGCGTGCTGGCCGACGGGGCCTGGGGGTTCGCGGCCAGCCGCGAGCTCAGTCCCGCGGCGGTGGATCGGGTCGCCCGGCTGGCCGTGGCGCAGGCCCGAGCCAACCGGCGGGCCCTGAAGCGGCCGGTCCGGCTGGCGCCGGTCGAACCGGTGGCCGACGGGCGGTGGCGCAGTCCCATCGAAATCGACCCCTTCGCCGTGCCCGTTGAAGACAAAGTGGCGCTCCTCCTGAAGGCCAACGCCGAAGCGCTCAAGGTCAGCGGCGCGCGCTTCGTCAACTCGTCCATGTTTTTCGTGCTGGAGGAGAAGACGTTCGCCTCGACGGACGGCGTCTTCACGGTGCAGCACATCTACCGCTGTCTGCCGCAGATGACGGTGACGGCCGTGGACCCGGCGACGGGGGACTTTCAGTCCCGCGAATCGGTGGACCTCGCGCCCATGGGGTTGGGCTACGAGTGGGTGCTCCAGGCCGACCTCCCGGGCCGCGCCCCCGGCTGGGCCGAGGACGCGGTGCGGAAGCTGTCCGCCCGCCCGGTCGCGCCGGGTCGCTACGACCTCATCCTCGAGCCTCACCACCTGTGGCTCACCATTCACGAGTCCATCGCGCACCCCACCGAATTGGACCGCGCCCTGGGCTACGAAGCCAACTACGCGGGAACCAGTTTCGCCGCGCCCCCCGAGCGGGTGCTGGGGCAGCTCAAGTGGGGCCCCGAATTCATGAACATCCAGGGGGACCGGTCCCAACCGGGGTCGCTCTCGGCCTGCGGCTGGGACGACGACGGCGTCGCTCCTGAGACCTATCTCATCGTGAAGAACGGCGTGCTGGTGGACTACCAGACGACCAGGGATCAGGTGGCGTGGATCCAGCCGTTCACCGGACGCACCCGTTCCCACGGCTGCTCCTACGCCGAATCGTGGGCCGACGTGCAGTTCCAGCGCATGCCCAACGTGTCGCTGCTGCCCGGCGAAGAGGACCTCACCCTGGACGACCTGATCGCGGCCACCGACCACGGCATCTACATCGTGGGCGACGGTTCGTACTCCATCGACCAGCAGCGCTACAACTTCCAGTTCGGCGGGCAGGTGTTTTACGAGGTCAAGGGCGGCAAGATCACCGGCATGCTGAAGGACGTCGCCTATCAGGCCCGCAATGTGGACTTTTGGAGCTCCATGGACTTGATCGGCGGGCCCCGTTCCTACCGGATGAACGGCACCTTCAGCGACGGCAAGGGGCAGCCGGGGCAGTCCAACGCGGTGAGTCATGGATGCCCCCCGGCCCGGTTCCGCCAGGTCAACGTGCTCAATACCGGGAGGTCCCGTGGCTGAGTGGTTCTCGCGCGACGAGGCGCGCCGCCTGGCCGACCGGGTCCTGGCGCTGTCCCGAGCCGACGGCTGCCAGGTCAACCTCGTTTCCGGGGAGAGCGGCAACACCCGCTACGCGGTGGCTGGCATCTCGACCTCGGGAGACACCACCAACGCCACGGTCACGGTGACGTCGCGATTCGGCAAGCGCGTCGCCTCGGTGAGCACGAACCGGTTCGACGACGCCGGGCTCCGGCGCGCCGTGGACACGAGCGAGCGCCTGGCGCGGCTGGCTCCGGAGAACCCCGAGCTCATGCCGCTGCTCGGTCCCCAGCAATACGCCGAGATTCCGGCGTTCTCCCGGGCCACGGCCGAGCTGGACGCCGCCCGGCGGGCCGACACCGTCCGCGCCGCCCTCGAGGTCACCGACCGCGCGGGGCTCGTGGCCGCGGGGTTCGTGGAGCGCCTGGCGGGGGCCTCGGCGGTGGCGAACTCGGCCGGGCTCTTCGCCTACCACGCCTCCACCGCCGCCGTCCACACCCTCACGGTCCGCACCCCCGACTGGGCGGGATCCGGCTGGGCGGGGACGGCGCACAACGACTGGCGGCGGGTGACCCCCGGCGGCGCGCTCGCCGAGCGCGCGGCGCGGAAGGCGCGGGAAAGCCGGGAACCGGTCACGCTCGAGCCGGGCAAGTACACCGTGGTCCTCGAACCCACCGCCGCCGGCAACCTCCTGCGCCTCCTCGCCTTCGCCCTCAACGCCCGGCAGGCCGACGAAGGCCGGAGCTTCTTCTCCAAGCGGGGCGGCGGGAACAAGATCGGCGAGCAGGTGGTGGACCGGCGGGTGACGATCCTCTCGGACCCGGCCGACCCCGACCTCCTGCTGGCACCCTACACCGGGGAGGGCCTGCCGGTGGAGCGCACCGTCTGGATCGAGAACGGCGTCGTCAGGAACCTGGTCTACGACCGGTTCTGGGCGGACCGGCAGGGGGTGAAGCCGGTGCCGTTCCCCGGAGGCTTCAAGATGCTGGGCGGCGAGGCCACCCTGGATGAGCTGGTCGCCCAAGTGGACCGGGGCGTGCTGGTGACGCGCTTCTGGTACATCCGGGGGGTGGACCCGCGGACCGTGCTCTATACCGGACTCACGCGCGACGGCGTGTTCCTGATCGAAAACGGCCGGGTGACCAGGGCGGTGCGCAACTTCCGGTTCAACGAGAGCCCGGTGGCGATGCTCAACAACCTGGTGGCGCTGGGCCGGCCCGAGCGGATCTCGGCCTCGGAGTCGGGAGGGGTCGAGGGGGGAGGCGCGGTGGTGGTGCCGGCGCTGGTATGCCGGGACTTCACCTTCAGCTCGATTTCGGAAGCCGTGTAACGGAAGGGCGCGTTACGCGCGAGGGGCAAGGCTCCGGCTACTGGCTCACCGCCGGGTCCACCGGGATGCGCTGATGGGGATGCCTCCCGTTCTCTTCCTCGTCGGCGCACCAGCAATACGCCCAGATCTTGGCGGGCCGGAACAGGTCCCGACCGGTTCGCAGGATGATACCGATAGGCTCGTTGTCGTCGAGGACCAGGGGCAGAGACGTCATGCCAGCATCGCCGGTTGCAGGTTGCCTCGGGCCCACGCAAGACCCCTGCCACCGCTGGTCTCGGCTAACGCCTTATGTGACAACGCGGAACGGGCCCGGCGGTGGGGCGGTGGGGTTATTCAGACACGTTCAGGACTGTGTCGGCGTGACGCGGCGGTTTGGTAGCGACGAAGGCGCCGTCGCGCTTGCCTCGACGCCGCTCGATCGCCCAGCCGGCCTGGACGTAAGCGGTGTGCAGGGCGCCGGAGGCCAGTGAGAGGACCTGCGGCCGCTCCCCCGCACCCAGCACCACGTGCAGCCCGCCCGGCCGGGTGCGGGCTTGGAGGTCCCGCAGGAGCGCCTGGCGGTCCTTGACCCGGGCGGCCGCCAGCGCCGCGGGGGCGATGACGGCGAGGCTGGTGAGCACGTCCGGGAACCAGCTGCCGAACCGGATCACCAGGGCCTCGAAGCGGGCGCCCAGTTGCTCGGTGACGGCCCGCTGTTCCGCCGCTTCCACGGCGTGGAGTTCCTGATCCAGGAAGAAGACGCGCACCTCGTGCGCCGCCAGGAACATGGCCTCGGCGGTGGCGCCGGCGCCGACCACCACCGCCACGTCGCCCCCGTCGCCCCCCTCGCCCCCGTCGCCCCCGTCGCGCCGCCGGGCCCAGGTCACCAGCGGGTGGCTCGGCGCGAGGCCCCAGTGGGTCGGTTCCCGCTGGGCCTGGCGGAGAGCCCGGTGCTTCTGGACCCAGCGGCGGAAGGTCGGGAGTTTGAGCCGCCGGGCGATGATGCGGTCCACGTGCTCGAGCACGAGCACCTCGGTCAGGATGTATTGGCCCTGGGCGCTCGCTTCCAGCTCTCGCACCGCTTCGTCGCCGATTTCGAGCAGCTCTTCGCGGGTGAGCGAGTTCTTGTACTCCTCGACCCGCTCCAGCAGGAACTCCTGGTACGCCTGGCGGAGCGAGGGGAGCGGCCGCGCTCCGGGCCGGAAGGGCCGTTCGGGGGTGGGGAGTTCGCTCAGCACGGCTCGACGTGCACGGTCACCTGGTTGATGTGCAGCTCGTCTTTGAGCCGCCGTTCCACCTCGTCGGCGATGGCGTGGGCCGCGGCCACGTTGGCCTCGGGATCCACTCCGATCGTCACCTCGGCATAGCGCAGGTGCGCGCCGCTCCCTCCCCGGGAGCGGATGCCGTACGCGCTCTTCACGCCCCGAACGCTCTCGGCCACCGACCGGATGGTGTCGTCCGGAATGGCGCGCTGGTCCACCAGCACGGGAACGGTGCGCTGGAAGATCCGATACGCGATCCGCACGATGAACGCCGTGATCACCAGGGCGAGTGCCGGATCGGCCCACCACAGGCCTTCCCGGGCCAGCAGCAGGCCGCCCAGCACGCTGATGGTGATAAACACATCGGCGCGCGTGTGCGCCGCGTCGGCGAGCAGCAGGTCGCTCTCCAGTTCCACGCCCCGGCGGTGCTCGTACCAGGCCACCACCACGTTGACCGCGAGCGTCAGAAGCAGCACGGCGAGCTGAACGTCGGACAGCAGCGGCGGCGGCCGGCTCTGCGCCAGCCGGGCCACGGCATCGCGGATCAGCTCGAAGCACGTGATGGACATGAACCCCACGATCCCCAGCGCGCCCAGCGTCTCGAACTTCCCGTGCCCGTAGGGGTGGTCCTCGTCGGGCGCCTTCGAGGCCAGTCCGATGACCACCAGGGCGAGCACGTTGTTCAGGGCATCGATGGTCGAGTGCAGGGCGTCGCCCAGGACGGCGAGCGACCCCGACACCAGCCCGATGACGAGCTTCGCGGCCACCACCGCCAGGTTGGCGGCGAGCAGGGCGATGAGCACGCGCCGCACGGCGGCGGTCCGGCTGCGCGTCTCGGCCCGGGCAGTCGGCATCGTTCCAAGCTTGTGAAACGGGTTCGGGAAATCAACGGGTTAGGGGTCCCGGCTCGTCCTGGCCGGGCGGGCTCACTCCAGGGCCCGCAGGAGCGCGCCCTTCAGGTAGCCGGTCTCCGGAACGTTGAGGAGTTCCGGGTGGTCGCCCGACGCCCCGACTAGGGCGGCGAGCACCAGCCGGCGCCCGCTGTCGCGCGCGGCGTCGGCCAACATGCCCAGGAAGAGCGGCCGGGTGACGTGATAGGAGCACGAGCAGGTGAAGAGCACGCCGCCCGGGTTGAGCAGGCGCATGGCGCGGAGATTGATCTCCTTGTAGCCGCCCAGCGCCCGGGGCACGCTCTCCTTGTTCTTGGCGAAGGCCGGGGGGTCCAGCACGATCGCGTCGAACCGCTCCTCGGCTCGCTCCAGCTCCCGCAGGAGGTCGAAGGCGTTGGCCTCGCGCCACGCGATGTTGGCGAGGCCGTTCAGCGCCGCATTCTCCGCCGCCCGGGCCAGCGCCTCGGCGCTCGCGTCCACCCCCAGCACGGCCTGCGCCCGCCGCGCCAGGTGGAGGGCGAACGAGCCGTGATAGGTGAACAGGTCGAGCGCCCGCCCGCCGGGCGGCACCTGGGCGGCCACCATGGCGCGGTTCTCGCGCTGATCGAGGAAGGCACCGGTCTTCTGTCCGCTCCAGGGCGCCGCCAGATAGCGCACTCCGTCCTCGGTGACCTCCACCTGTTCCGGCACGGTGCCGTGTACCAGAACCACCTCCGGCGCCAGCCCCTCGTGCCGGCGGATGGCGACATCGTTGCGAAGCAGGATCCCCTCGGGCGCGAGGGCCTCGTGCATCCCCGCGATCACCTCGTCCCGCACGCGCTCGAGGCCCGCCGAGAGCAGTTGGGCCACCACGTAGGGACCGTATCGGTCCACGACGAGCGAGGGCAAGCCGTCCGCCTCGGCGTGGACCACCCGGTAGGCGGTGGCGGGCGGCGCTCCCCGCCGCGCCGCCGCCGCCCGGATGCGCGCCGCCCACCACGCGGCGTCAACGGGCTCGGCGTCGCGGCTCAGGAGTCGGAGGCGGATCTCGGACCGGGGGGAATAGAGCGCCTGGCCCAGAAAGCGCCCGCGCCGATCGGTGACCGCGACCACGCCGGGCTCGCCCTCCGGCGGTTCGCGATAGACATCGGTACGGTAGATCCACGGATGGCCCTGCGCCCACCGGGCCGCGCCCTTGCCGCTGATGACGACGGCAGGAAGCTCCCTCACCTCGCCGCCCCGCCGGGTTCCCGGTCGGGCCGCAGTTTGGCGGCTTCCCTGAGGTACATATGTTTCAGCGCACCCTGGGGCTTGGCGGTATAGAAGTGGAGCAGGACCCGGATGCAGCGCGGCAGCCCGTCGGGGACCGCCACTTCGGCCGCGCCCAGCAGAGGGACGTCGGCCCACCCCAACAGCCGGGCGGCCCGCGCGGGGTACTCGGCCGTCAGGTCGGGCGACGAGGTGAAAATCGCGCTCTCCACGTCCCGGGGCGCAAAGCCGTTGGCCTCCTGAAGGGCACGCAGGAGTTCGGCCGTCGCCTCCAGGATGGCGGGAGACGTGTTGGCGGTGGCGGTGGTGGCACCGCGCAGACCACGCAGGACTTTGGCCATGGTGCTCGCCGATCAGTTGCGCTTGATGGTGCTCACGGACCCCGCCCTTCTCAAGGGCCGGGACGCCGTGGAGATCTGCCGCCGGGCGGTGGCGGGGGGCGCCACCATGATCCAGGTTCGCTGGAAAGGCGGGACGCCGGCGGCCGTGGCCGAGTTGGCCCGGGCGCTGGTGGCCGCGCTGGCGGTCCCGATCCTGGTGAATGACCGGGTGGACGTGGCCCTTGCGGCGGGCGCGG
>DATLXT010000202.1:0-6160 GCA_035575475.1 Gemmatimonadales bacterium
GGCGGCGCCAGCCGCCCGCGGCTCGAGGCGATCGGCGCCGAAATAGGGCACCAGCGCGGTGGGAAGGCGGACCGAGCCGTCGGCCTGCTGGCCGTGCTCGAGCAGGGCGGCGATGGTGCGGGGGAGCGCCACGCCCGAGGCGTTGAGCGTGTGGACGAATTCCGGCCGCTCGCCCGGCCGCGGGCGGAACCGGATCCCGGCGCGGCGCGCCTGAAAGTCCGTAAACGTGCTCGAACTCGACACCTCGAGCCACTGCCGCACCCCCGGCGCCCAGACCTCGAGGTCGTAGGTCTTGGCGCTGGCGAACCCGAAATCGCCCGCCGGCAGGAGCACGACGCGATAGGGCAGTTCCAGCCGCTGGAGCACCGCCTCCGCGTGGCCGGTGAGCGTCTCGTGCTCGGCGGGCGAGTCCTGGGGACGGCAGAAGCGCACCAGCTCGACCTTGTCGAACTGGTGGACCCGGAGCAGGCCGCGGGTGTCCTTGCCGTGGGCGCCGGCCTCCCGGCGAAAGCAGGGGGTGTAGGCCGTGTAGGCCAGCGGGAGCTGGCTCCCGTCCAGGATCTCGTCCCGATGGAGGTTGGTCACCGGCACCTCGGCCGTGGGCACGAGGAACAGGTCGTCCGGCGCCGTGCGGTAGGCGTCGTCTTCGAACTTCGGCACCTGCCCCGTGCCCTGCATGATCTCCCGCCGCACCAGGAGCGGCGGCTCGACCTCGATGTATCCGTGCTCGCGGGTGTGGAGGTCCAGCATGAGGTTGATCAGGGCCCGGGCGAGGCGGGCGCCGGCCCCCACGAAGACGGGGAAGCCCGACCCGGACAGTTTCGCTCCCCGCGCGAGATCGAGGATGCCCAGCCGCTCGCCCAGTTCCCAGTGCGGCCTCACCTCGTCGCCGGCCGGGCGCGGGGTGCCCCAGGCCCGGAGCACGCGGGCCGCGCCCTCGCCCCCCTCGGGCACGTCGGGGAGCGGGAGGTTCGGCACCAGCAGGGCCCGCGCACCGAGCTCGGCCTCGGCCTCGCGCACGCGTCCCTCCAGCTCGGCGATCCGCTCGCCCAGCCGGCGGCGCTGCTCCACCACGTCCGGGGGCAGCCGGCCCTGCTGTTTGATCAGCTGGGCGTCGGCGCGGGCGGCGTCGTTGCGCTGAGTCTTGAGCTGGTCGAGCTGGGCCACCAGCGCGCGGCGTTTGGCGTCCAGCGCTTCGATCTCGTCGAGCAGGCGCTTCAGCGCGGGGTCGCCGCGGCGCGCCAGCGCCGCGCGCACCTGGTCCGGCGCGGCGCGCAACAGCTTGAGGTCAATCACGACAGCCCCGATGGCGCTGGACCGATCCGGGAGACCACACTATTGGCGCGGGAAGCCCGGCTCGAGGCTCCGGTAGCCGCAGTTGGCGTTGGCGAGAATCTCGAAGTCGAGCCGGCGCGCGGCGGAATCCACCGCCAGCACGCGCAGCTTAGCGTAGTAGAACACCGCCAGCCCCGCGAAGGTGCAGGTGACCGGCCGGGAGCGCACCACCGCCACGGTTCCGGTATCCACCACCACCGCGAGCGTGTCCTGATAGCCGCTCCCCGGCGCCACCGTGATCGAGTCGAACGGTTCCTCGCTCACCCGGATGCCCGATCCCCGGCCCAGCCGCAAGGCGCCGGTGGGCGACAACACCGCCCGGCCCGCCGGGTCCAGATCGAACGCGAAATCGAAGTTGGCGCTCTGATCGGTCCGGATGGTCTGGCGAAACTCGATGAGATAGGCCGAGGGCAGGTGCAGCGGCGTGCCCGAGGCCGCCCAGAGCGACACCGTATCCACCACGTTCTCGATGCCGGCCGGGGGCAGTGCGAACGGATCGTCGCACGCCGCGAGCAGCGCCGAGACCAGGACGGCGCCGCAGCAGGGGAGGCGAATCGGCAGGGCGCGCATGGGGTGCGGGGAAGATACAGGACTGCGTCCGAGTGGGTCAACCCATAGTCACTGCTTGACTTCGGTTATCACGACTCCTAGCTTGGCCACACCCCTATGGCCACCATCCGCGACGTCGTAGAAGCGCTCGGTCGGCGCCCCGGCGTGGACGCCGTGGTGGTCGTGGGGCGCGACGGGCTGCCGATCGATGCGCGCACCGCGGACGGCGTGGACGCCGAGAGCGTGGCCGCCCTCCTGCCGTCCGTGGTCAACAGCCTCTCCCAGCTGGGTGAAGCCGCGGCCCGCGGTGCGTTCGGCGCCGGCGTGCTCGAGTTCGGCGGCGGCCTCGCCGTGGTCGCCGTGCTGCACGCCGAGGCGCTGCTGGTGGTCCTGGTCCGGCCGGCGACCAACGTCGGGAGCCTGCTCTTCGAGCTGCGCCGCCACCGCACGGCCATCGCCGGGCTACTCTGAGCCGCCGCCCCGCCGGCTGATGGGTTCCCCGCCGCGGCACCTCCTGGTGGTGGACGACGAGCCCCACATCGGCGTGCTCTTGCGCCTGCACTTCGAACCCCGAGGCTACCGCTTGAGCTTCGCCCGCACCCTGGCGGAGGCCCGCCAGGCCCTGGCCCGAGGGACCCCCGATGCCCTGCTCCTCGACCTCCACCTGCCCGACGGCCTCGGCCTCGATCTCCTGGGGGAAGTGCGTCGCTCGTCGGCGACGCGCGGCTTGCCGGTGCTGGTGCTGACGGCCGAAGGCGACGAGCGCCTGCTGGGCGAGACCGGCCGGCTGGGCGCCACCGTGCTCACCAAGCCCTTCTCTCCCACCAAGCTGACCGCTCGCGTGCTGGAGATGCTGGGGGAGCCCCCCGGGCCCCCGGAGCCGGACGGAGGCGCCCGGTGAACCTGTGGGCCGCGATCCTGGCGGGCGGGTCGGGGACCCGTTTCTGGCCCCTCTCCACGCCGGAGCGTCCCAAGCAGCTGCTGCCGCTGGCCGGAGACCAGCCCCTCCTGGCCGACGCGGTGCGACGGCTCGACGGGCTGGTGCCGCCCGACCGGATCCTGGTGCTCACCGGCCCGACGCTGGTGGATCGGGTCGCGGCCCTGGTCCCCACCGTCCCCCGCGCCAACGTGTGGGCCGAACCCCGCCCCGCCTCCACCGCGCCGCCGCTGGTCTGGGCCGCGGACTGGATCGCGCGGCGCGAGCCCGACGCGCTGATGCTCTCGCTCCACGCCGACTGGGCGGTGAGCGACGATCGCGCCTTCCGCGCCGCCGCCGCCCACGCCCTGGGCACGGCGCGGGAGCACGACGTCCTGGTGACGGTCGGGGTCAAGCCGTCGCGCAACGAAACGGGATACGGGTACATCGTGCCGGGAGCGCCGTTGGGGAGTGCGCGAGCGGTGCGGCGGTTCGTGGAGAAGCCCGGCGCGGCGCGCGCGGCCCTGCTCCGGCGCCGCGGGGCGTTGTGGAACACCGGCCTCTTCGCCTGGACCGTGGCGCGGTTTCTGGGCGAGGCAGGAGCGCACGCCCACGAGCTCCGGGCGGGGTGGGCGGCGCTCCGCGCGCAGGACATTCCCGGCTTCTTCGCGGCGGTCGAGGCGGTGCCCGTGGACACGGCCGTTCTGGAGCGCACCCGCCGGCTGGCCGTGGTGACGGGCACCTTCGGCTGGGACGACATCGGCTCCTGGGATGCTCTGCTCCGGATCCGGCCCGCCGACCGCCGGGGGAACGTGGTGGTGGGCAACGCCACCCTCGACTCGGACGTGCGGCGGTCGGTGGTATGGGTGGAGGGCGACCAGGTGGCGGTGAGCGGGATGCAGGACGTGGTCGTGGTGCGGGCCAACGGCCGCCTCCTGGTGATGCCCACGGGACGCCCCGACCGGCTCAAGGCCCTGGTGGCGCGGCTGTGACCCCCGCGCTCTACCTCCTCGACCCCGAGCCCGGCCCGCGCTGGGCGCCGTTCGCGGGCGTCCGGCCGATCGCCGAACTCCGGGCCGGGGCCCATCTGGTCCGCGAACGCTGGGAAGCGTTCGTGGGCGCCGAGACGCGGGAGATCCTCTCGCTGCCCCATCTCGCGGGGTTCGTGGAGCCCGGCGTGCCCCCCGTGGCCGGCTTTCACCCCGTTACCGGGCCGGCCCTGGTGGCGTCTTCTACGTTCGCCCCCCGCGGTCTCGCGCCGACCTTCCCCGAGGGCGACTTTCGGCTGGTGTGCGGCGGGGTGACCGTGGGCTGGGGGGTGCCGGCCGGCGTCACCTGGGCCGGCCCGGCGCGCCAGGCGCCCGCGCTCGAGGTCCCCGGCGCCGTGCTTCACGGGATCCACGACCTGATCACCGTGCTCGAACCGCTGCTCGCCGAAGACCTGGCCGCAATGCTCGAGGACAGCGACCCCATCCCCGCCGGGAGCACCGTGCTGGGGGACCCGGCCGCGGTGGCCCTGCACGACGCCGTGGTGGAACCGGGGGTCACCTTCGACGTGGGCCGCGGCCCGGTGGTGCTGGAGAGCGGCGTGGAGGTGAAGGGCGGTACCCGGCTCGAAGGGCCGCTCTGGGCCGGCCCCAACACGCGGCTCCTGGGCGGGCGCATCGCCACCTCGGCGATCGGGCCCTCCTGCGTGGTCCGCGGCGAGATGACCCACTGCGTCCTGCTGGGGTACGCCAACAAGGCGCACGACGGGTTCGTGGGCCACAGCGTGGTGGGCCGCTGGGTGAACCTGGGAGCCAACACCGTCACCTCGAACCTCAAGAACACCTACGGACCCGTCCGCTTGAGCGTGGACGGCACCACCGTCGAGACCGGTCTCCAGAACCTCGGCAGCCTGATCGGCGATCACGCCAAGACCGCGATCGGGACCCTGCTCTCCACCGGGGCGGTAATCGGGGCCGGGGCCAGCATCTTCGATGCGGTCCGGCCCCCCAAGTACGTGCCGCCCTTCGCCTGGGGAGGGAGCGGACCCGAACGGATGACGCGCGAGGGCTTCCTCCGGATCGCCGAGCGGGTTCTGCCGCGCCGCCACGTGGCGGTGGACGAGGCCACGCGGGCGGTGCTGGGTCGGATCTACGACTGGGCCGCGGCGGCCGGGAGCGGGAAGCCGTGAGCCAGTCGCCCCGGCCTTACCGCCGGCTCGGCAAGTTCGAGCTGCACGAGCTGATCGGCGAGGGCGCGATGGGTCAGGTGTGGAAGGCCTACGACCCGGTCCTGCGGCGCTACGTGGCGCTGAAGCTCCTCGCCCCCCGGGTCGGCAAGAATCCCAACATGCGCGAGCGGTTCCTGCGCGAGGCCCGCGCCGCCGGCGTGCTCCAGCATCCCAACATCGTGACCGTGTACGACGCGGGCGAGTTCGACGGCCAGTTGTGCATCGCCATGGAGCTGGTGGAAGGGCGCGACCTGAGCGACATCATCGCCTCGAGCGAACCGCTGCCGCTCGAGCGCAAGCTGGACATCGCCATCGAGGTTCTCGAGGGCCTCCACTACGCCCATCAACGCGGCGTGATTCACCGGGACGTGAAGCCGTCCAACGTCCGCATCATGCCGGATGGGCGCGCCAAGATCATGGACTTCGGCATCGCCCGCCTCCAGTCCGCGGACGTCGAAGGGTCGGGCGCGATCGTGGGGACGCCCACCTACATGGCGCCCGAGCAGATCACCAACGGCCCGATCAGCGCCACCACGGACGTGTTCGCCGTGGGGTGTCTCCTCTACGAGCTGTTGAGCTACCGCAAGCCGTTCGAGGGTGAGACGGTGCACGGCGTGCTGTATCAGGTACTCACCACGGACCCCAAGCCCCTCCGCGCCATGGCGCCCTCCATCCCGGCCGCGCTGGAGCGGGTGGTGATGAAGGCGATCAACAAGGTGCCCGAGGACCGGTATGAGAGCGCGCGGCAGATGCAGCAGACCCTGATCGGGATTCGGGCGGCGCTTTCCGGCGCGGGGAGTGAGACCACCGAGCGGCTGGGGCCGCGTTGGACGCCGATCCCCCTGCCGCTCCTGAAGCTCGTGACCCACACGCCGATGCGGTGGCGGGTGGCCGTGCTCACCGCCCTGGCGACGGTGGTAGCGGTGCTGGTCTATCTGCCCGGCCCGGCGGACCAGGTCGCGGCGCTCCCGGCCACGGGCGGCGTGGCCCCCGGCTCGGCCCGGCCCCCCGCGCCCCTGCCGGCTTCGATCAACCCGGCGTTGGCCGCCCTGCGCGACTCGGCCCTGGGGGCGCGGGCCCGGGCCGAGGCCGCGGGCGCGCTCAAGAACGGAGTCCCCTCGGCGCTTCTGGGGGAGAGTCTGCTC
>DATLXT010000203.1:0-3121 GCA_035575475.1 Gemmatimonadales bacterium
CGGGCCCCGCGGGGGCCCGGCGCCGCCCACGCCCGGCCCCGGCGGGCGCCCCGTCGAAACCCTGCTCCGGAGCCTCTCCACCCGGCAGAAGATCGGCCAGCTCATCGTGCCCTGGCTCAGCGGCGCCTACACGGCGCTCGACGACTCGACGTTCCTCGTGGCGGCGCGCTGGGTGGACTCGCTGGAGGTCGGGGGGATCATCATTTCCGTGGGATCGCCGTTCGACATCGCGACCAAGCTGAACGTATTGCAGGAGCGGTCCCGGCTCCCCCTGCTCGTCTCGGCCGACCTGGAATGGGGAGCCGGGATGCGGGTGGTGGGCGCGACGGCGTTCCCCCACATCATGGCCGTGGGCGCCACGGGCGAGGCTCTCGACGCCTACACCATCGGCCGCGCCGCCGCGCTGGAAGGGCGCGCCGTGGGCATCCACCTGAACTTCGCCCCCGATGCCGACGTCAACAACAATCCGCTGAACCCCATCATCAACACGCGCGCGTTCGGCGAGGACCCGGTGCGCGTCTCGAAGCTCGTGGCGGCGTACGTGCGCGGTCTTCAGGACCACGGCATGCTGGCGACCCTCAAGCACTTCCCGGGCCACGGCGACACCGAAATCGACTCGCATATCGGCCTTCCCGTGGTCCGGGCGGGCTACGATCGTCTGGATTCCCTGGAGCTGGTGCCGTTTCGGGCCGGGATCGCGGCGGGTGCCGAGGTGGTGATGAGCGCCCACATCGCGTTCCCCTCCCTGACGGGGACCGACGACCCCGCGACCCTGGCGCCGGCGGTGCTCACGGGCCTGCTGCGCGACTCGCTCGACTTCCGGGGTCTCGTGGTCACCGATGCGCTGACCATGGGCGGCATCGTGCGCCGCTACGGCGCCGGCGAGGCCGCGGTGCGGGCTTTCCTGGCGGGCTCGGACCTCCTCCTCATGCCGTCCGACCCCGATTCGGCCCTGACCGCCATGCTGGCGGCCGTCGCCGACGGGCGCATCAGCGGCGATCGCCTGGACCGCTCGGTCCGCCGTATGCTCGACATCAAGCGTCGCCTCGGCCTGTTCGAGCGGCGAACCGTGCCGCTCGACCCCATTCTCCAGACCGTGGGGGCCCGGCGCTTTCAGGAGGCGGCGGAGGACATCGCCGTCCGGGCGCTGACGCTGGTGCGGGACACCGCCGGGACCTTCCGGCAGCTCCGGCGGACCCGGGGCCGCCGGGCCCTCATCGCCTACGCCGACGAGCTGAACACGGGCGCCGGTACCCGCCTCGCCGAAGCGCTCCGGTCGGGCGGCGACACCATCGAGTTCTTCCGCCTGTGGCCCATGTCCGGCCCCCTGTCCTACGATTCCGCTCGGGCCGTGATCGCGCGGGCGCCGGTCGCGATCTTCGCTTCCTACGTGCGCCCCATCAGCGCGCGGGGAACCATCGCGCTCCCCGATTCGCTGAGCCGCCTGATCGTGGCCACCGACTCCCTGAAGCCCACGGTGCTCATCTCCCTCGGAAGCCCCTATCTCCTGAACCAAACGCCCACCGTCGGCTCGTATCTCGTGGCCTGGAGCGGCGTACGGGCCTCCGAACGCGCCGTGGCGCTCGCCTTGCTGGGCCGGGTGCCCATCACCGGCCGCCTGCCCATCCGGCTGCCGCCCGCCTACCCGGTGGGCCACGGCCTGACGCTCACCGACCTCGCCGCCGCTCGGTGAGACTCAGGCGCCCGCCGGTCCTCGCCTGCGCCGTGGCCCTGCTGGCGGGCGCCGGCTGTGCGCCGGGGCGGAGCCTCCCCCGGGCCGCCGGGCCGGAGCCGGGGTTCGACCCCGGTCGCCTGGCGGAGGTGGTGAGCTACCTCCGGAGCGAAGTGGACAGCGGCGCGTTTCCGGGCGCCGTCGTGGCCGTGGGACGCGGCCGGCGGCTGGCGCTCCTCGCGGCGGTGGGGACTTACGGGATCGACGACCCGCGCCCCGTCGACACCGGCACGATCTACGACCTGGCGTCGCTCACCAAGGTCATCGGCCTCACCACGGCGGTGATGTTCCTGGTGCACGAGGGAGCGCTCGATCTCGCCGCGCCGGCGCGGCGCTACGTGCCGGCGTTCCGCGGTGACGGAAAGGAACGGGTCACGCTCCGGCACCTGCTCACCCACTCCTCGGGGCTCCCCGCCTGGCGCCCTCTGTACACCGAGGCGACGACCCGCGCCGCGGCCTTCGCCCTGGTGGACACGACGCCGCTCGCGGCGGAACCGGGCCGCACCACCGTCTATTCGGACCTGGGCGCGATCGTGCTCACCCAGGCAGTCGAGGCGGTGACCGGAGAGCGCGTTGACCGCTACCTCGAACGTCGCCTGTTCGGCCCGCTGGGGATGACGTCCACGCGGTTCCTCCCGCCTCCCGAGTGGCGGGACCGGATCGCCCCCACGGAGCGGAGCCAGGACGGCACCATCATCCGCGGTACGGTCCACGACGAGAACGCGTGGAAGCTGGGCGGGGTGTCGGGACACGCGGGGCTGTTCGGCAGTGCTCCCGATCTCGCCCGCTTCGCGGTGTGGCTGCTGGACGCCTGGCACGGGCGGCTGACGCCGGGCCAACCCCACCTGCCCGCCGCGCTGGTCCGCGAGTTTACGCGGCGGCAGGACCTCGTCCCCGGTTCCTCTCGCGCGCTGGGTTGGGACACCCCGTCGGAGAACTCGAGCGCCGGGACCCGGCTCTCGCCCGCGGCGTTCGGTCACACCGGCTTCACCGGCACCTCGATCTGGATCGATCCCGAGAGGGACCTCTTCATCATCCTGCTCACCAATCGCGTCCATCCCACGCGGGAGAACGCCCGCATTCTCCGCGTGCGCCCGCGGGTGGCCGACCTGGTGATGAACGCGTTGGTTCACCCCTGACCGGACCGCCGGCATGACCCTCGCGATCGCCGACTGGTTGATCATCGCCGCCTACTTCGCGCTTTCCCTGGTCGTAGGCCTGGTCTTCACCGGCCGCGCCGGGCGCTCCCTGGCCGAGTACTTCGTCTCCGGCCGCAGCCTGCCGTGGTGGCTGGCGGGGACGTCCATGGTGGCCACCACCTTCGCGGCCGACACGCCGCTGGTCGTGACCGGGCTGGTGGTGGAGCACGGCGTGGCGGGCAACTGGCTG
>DATLXT010000204.1:0-10311 GCA_035575475.1 Gemmatimonadales bacterium
CCACCAACTACGCGGTCGAGGGCGTGGCGCAGAAGATCTCCGAAAAAGCCCTGCGCGGCCTGGGGAAGAACGAGAAGATCGGGCCGCGGGGACGCTGGTGGCTCGAGGAGCACGCCAAGTACGACGATGAGCACCCGATCCACGCGCTCGAGATCGTCAAGTCCTGCGTGGCCAAGGGAGACAACGTGAAGGGTGTCATCACCGCCGCGTGCCGGAGTCTGGAGTTGATGCGCGACGCCATGGAGGCGTCCTATGCGGCATGAGTAGGAGCCGTCGCCCGTCGCCGGGCCGGGGCGCCGGCCTCGGCGTGCCGCCGCGGCGGCCGCTGGATCCCCTGAAGATCGCGGCGCAGATCGTGGCCACGCTGGCCGACGCCGTCATCGTCACCGGGACCGACCGGCGGGTCCTGAGCGTCAACCCCGCCGCCGCGCTTCTCCTGGGCCGGCCGCTGGAGGATCTCCCCGGCACCCCGGTGGACGAGCTGGTCGCCTCGGCCGAGCGTGCCCACGTCGCGGAACGGGAGATGCGGGCCCGGGCGGGTGAGGGGCAGCGCTACGACACCCAGATCGTCCGCCCCGCGGGCGAAGTGCGCGACGTCGCGGTGTCGAGCGTTCCCCTGGTGATCGAGGGCGAACTGGTCGGCACCGTCGCCACCCTGCGCGACATCACCGAGCAGAAGCGCGCCCAAGAGACGCTGGCGCGGTCGGAGGCGCGCTACCGGAACCTGTTCGAGTCCGCCTCCGACGGCATCGTCACCTTCGACGCCAACGGCCGCTTCACCACGGTCAACCACGCCGCCGAGGTGATCTCGGGCTACACCCGCGACGAGCTGGTGGGACAGTGGTTCGCGCCCATGCTCCCCGACGACGAGCTCCCCAAGGCCCTGGCCTTCTTCCAGAAGGCCCTGGGTGGGGAGACCGGTCTGTTCGAGACCGCTTTCTACCGCAAGGATGGAGAGCTGCGCTACATCTCGGTGACCTACTCGACCCCCCAGAAGGACGAGGAGGTGCTCTGCCTCATCCGGGACGTCACCGATCAGCGCATGCTGCAGGAGCAGCTCATCCAGTCGGAGAAGATGTCCGCCATCGGGCAGCTGGTCTCGGGTGTGGCGCATGAGCTGAACAACCCCCTGGCCGGCATCGCGGCCTTCGCCCAGCTCCTCCTGGCCGAGAAGCGCCTGCCGCCCGAGCAGAAGACCGCGGCGGAGACCATTTACACGGAATCTCGGCGCGCCTCGCGGATCGTGCAGAACCTGCTCACGTTCGCGCGCCAGCACAAAGCGGAAAAGGGTCCCACCACGGTCAACCAGGTACTGGACGACACCCTGGAACTCCGGAGCTACGAGTTGCGGGTGCGCGGCATCGACCTGGTGCGGGACTACGACGACGCCTTGCCCGACACCATGGCGGACGCCCACCAGCTGCAGCAGGTCTTCCTGAACCTGATCACCAACGCCGAGCAGGCGATGGAACGGCTGCCGCGGCAGGCCCACCGTCTCACCGTGCGCACCCGCCGGCACGGCGAGCTCATCCGCATCGAGATCGAGGACACCGGGCCGGGCATCCCCACGAACCTGCTGGAGCGGATCTTCAACCCGTTTTTCACCACCAAGCCCCCGGGAGCGGGCACCGGGCTCGGGTTGTCCATCTCGCTGGGGATCGTACGGGAGCACGAAGGCCGGATCTGGGCCGAGAACGCCGCCGGCGGGGGCGCCCGGTTCGTGATCGAACTGCCGGTGGTGAGCCCGCGCCCGAGCGGCGATTACACCGCCGCGCCCGCCGCAGCTCCCGGCGGCGACCGCCTGCGCATCCTGGTGGTCGACGACGAGATGTCGGTCCGGGTGGCGCTCCAGCGCTACCTGGCCTCGCGCGGGCACGACGTGGAGGCGACAGCCAGCGGCTTGGACGCGCTGGCCCGCCTCGGCACCGGCCTCTACGACGCCGTGATCCTGGACATGCGGATGCCCGATCTTTCCGGCGAGCAGCTCTTCAAAGAGCTCCAGGCCAAAGACCCGGAGTCGGCGCGGCGGGTGATCTTCACCACGGGCGACCTCGTGAGCGAGCCGATGCGCCAGTTCCTCGAGTCCAGCGGCCGTCCCTGCATCCTCAAGCCGTTCGAGTTCTCGGCCTTCGACCAGACGCTCCCCGCGGCGCGCCGCCGGGCGTAGCGTCGGCGCGTCCCTAGCCAAACCGCCCGAGCGCGCGGTACTCTATGGGCGCACCATGCGCCCGATCGTCACGTTGCTGGCCCTGCTCGCGGCCGCTCCCGCCGGCGCCGCCCAGGGAGCGTTCGACTTCTACGCCCGAGGACCCTACCGGCCCGAGATCCCGCGCCCCGCGGCCCTCTTGGGCTACGCGCCCGGGAGCTTCCACACCACGTACGGGAACATGGAACGCGTGGTGGACTCGGTCGCCCGGGCCGCCGCCGACCGGGTGCGGGTGTTCGAGTACGGAAGAAGCGAGGAAGGACGGGCCCTGCGCCTGATCGCGGTTTCGGCGCCCGAGCATATCACGAGGCTCGAGGAGATCCGGAGCCGGATTCAGGAGCTGGCCGACCCTCGTCGCACCAGCGCGCCCCGCGCCGCGGCCATCGCGGCCAACACCCCCGTGCTGGTGTGGCTCAACTATGCCAACGACGGCGACGAGAGCGCGGCCTTCGAAGCCGCCATGCAGGTGCTCTACCACTACGCGGCGAGCGAGGAGCCGGCGACCCTCGAGGCCCTGCGCCAGGCCGTGGTGCTCATCAACCCGGCCCACAACCCCGAGAGCCACGAACGGTTCGTCGCCTGGTACAACGCCTTCGGCACCGGCTCGGCCGACCCGGTGGCGCTGGAGCACGACGCGCCCTGGGGAATGGAGACCAACAACAACCACTTCCAGATCGATCTCAACCGCGACGCCCTGGGCCTCACCCAGCAGGAGACCCGCGCCATCGTGGCCGCCATGCACCGCTGGCGCCCTCAGGTGTTCGTGGACCACCACGGGCAAACCGAACAGATGTTCTTCCCCCCGCCGGCCTTGCCCGTCAACGCCGCCCTGCCCCGGAAGACCCGGGACTGGCTGGAGCGCTTCGGCCGCGGCAACGCCGAGGCCTTCGACCGCCAGGGGTGGCAGTATTACGTGCGGGACATCTTCGACCTGCATTACCCGGGCTACTGGGACTCGTGGCCCTCCCTCAACGGCGCCATCGGCATGACCTACGAGACCGACGCCGGCGGCAACAAGGGGCTCGCCTGGCGGCGGGAGGACGGCAGCCTCGCGACGCTCGAAGGCGGCATTGCGCGCCACTTCACGGCTTCCCTCGCCACGGTGGAAACGGCGGCCCGGCACCGGGAGCAGTTGTTGCGGGATTACTACGCCTTCCGCGCCACCGGCATGGCGGAGGCCCGCACCGCGCGACGCAAGCGTGTGGTCCTGCTGCCGGGCCGCGACCCGCGCCGGGCTCTCGACCTGGCCCAGGTCCTGGTGCGGCACGACATCGAGGTGCGTCGCGCCGCCCACCCGTTCTCCTCGGCCGCGGCCCACGACTACCTGCGTCCCGAGGCGGCGGCCACGCGACGCTCCTTCCCGGCCGGCGCGCTGGTCGTGGACCTGGCCCAGCCTCAGGCCCGTCTTGCGGCCGCGGTGCTCGACCCCCAGCCCGGCCTGGACAGCGCCTTCGTGCGCCAGGAGCTGGACAAGGCGGCCCGCAACGCCCGCCGAGGGGCGAAGGCCGAGAAGGAACGCGAGGGCTTCTACGACATCACGGCGTGGGCGCTGCCGCTCCTCTACGGCGTCGAAGCGTACTGGACCGAAGACGCCCCCCCGGTCGCGGGCGACCTCCTGACGCTCGCCGACAGCGTGGCCGTCCCCGCGCCGGCCCGGGCGCGCTCCGCCTACGTCTTCGTCGCCGACGGCATCGGCGCCACCGCACTCGCCCTGCGCCTGGCCGCAGAGGACTTCCGGGTAGCCGTCGCAACCCGTCCCCTCCGGGCCGACGGCCGCGGCTTCCCCCGAGGCACGTTCGTGGTGCGGGTCGAGCGCAACCCGGACGGCGTCCACGACCGGATCGCCCGGCTGGCCCGCGAACTCTCGGTCGAGGTCTTCGCAGCGCAGACGGCCCTCCCCGATACCGGCGGGGTGGGCGTGGGCTCGGAGAGCGTGCTTCCCCTCCACCGCCCGCGGGTGGCGGTGCTCGCGGGGGACGGGACTTCGGAGACGGGATACGGCGGCCTCTGGTTCGTTTTGGAGCGGCGGCTCGGCCTGCGGTTCACGCCGTTTCGGCCCTCGGCCTTCGGCCGCTTGCGGCTCGAGGACTACAACGTCCTGATCATCCCGCACGGGGGAAGCGGTGGGGCCGCGCGCCGTGAGCTCTTCCGCGGCGACAACCTGGCGCGCCTCAAGCAATGGATCGAGGACGGCGGCGCGCTGATCGCGATCAAGGGCGGGGTGGTCCCGCTCCTCGACCGGGAGGTGGGCCTCACGTCGGTCCGCGCCGTCGGCGAGACCGCCGGCGAAACGAAAGACGAAGGGCCCGCCCGGTTCAAGCCCGATACCGCGGCGCCCCTCCCGCCCTCGGCCGAACCCGGACCCCCGGCGGTGTCCCCCACGGGGGCGGACCGCGCCCAGCCGCTCTTCCTGCCCGGCGTCATCGCGCGGGCCACGCCCGACCGGTCTCACTGGCTCACCTACGGCTACGAGCAGCCGGCATTCCCGGTGCTGCTCGCCACCGACCGCTTTCTGGCACCCAGCCGGGAGGGCGACAACCCGGTCGTCTTCCGCGGGCCCAACGTGATCGTCTCGGGATTCGAGTGGCCCGACAACAGCGAACGCCTCCTCGACGGGAGCGTCTACGCCGCGGTCGAGCCACGGGGGCGGGGACACGTGATCCTGTTCGCCGACGATCCCACCTTCCGGGCGTTCACCCAGGCGACGTGGCAGCTGCTGGCGAACGCCATCCTGATGGGACCCGGACGCTAGCCGCTCACGTTCCCTCCCCTTCCGGCGCCCGCCGCGGTGCCCGGCGGACCCGGCTTTCGCGTTCCGGCACGGTCCAGGTGAGAGTGATCCGCTTCTGCTTGCGCAGCACGTCGATCTTCACGGTCTCGCCCTGGTCATAGGAGCGGAGGATCCGCATCGCGTGGGCGGGCGAGGTAGGCTTTCGCCCGTCAATCGCGAGGATGACGTCCCCGCCCTTCAAGGGAAGGCCGTCGCCCCCGGCGGCCCGAACGACCAGAACCCCCTCCTGAGTGCCGAAGTACTCCGCCAAGTCCGGATTGAGCCGCACCAGCTCGAGACTCCCCCACGGAGCGCCGATCACGAAGTCGAAGCCGGGCGGCTCGACCCGGAACCGCATGTCGGGATCGACCCTGAACTCGCCCATCGGGAGCATCGAGTCCGCCCAGCTCCACCGGAACTCGACCTCATCGGCCACGAGCGTCGCGTTCCGGGTCTCGCTTCCCCGCCGATATTCGATGCGCACGGTGTCCCCGGGATCGAGAGCCTGCGCCAGGCGCACCAGCTTGTTGGCGGGATGGGAGTCGTCCTCATCGTTCCGGGCGAGCGAGATCCCGTTGAACCGGGTAATGATGTCCCCGGCCTGGAGACCCGCCTTCTCGGCCGGCCCGCCCGGGGTCACCGCCTCGATCCGCGCCCCGATCCGGTCGGCCTCACGGTCTTCGTCGGCCTTCACGACGACACCGATGCGGCCGCGATTGAGGGCGAAGGCGAACGCCCGCGGCCCGATTTCGATCCGCTGCCGCTCGCGCTCGGGCTGCTGGGCCGTGCCCGCCATCGGAAGGCCGATCATCGCGGCCAGGATCCCCGCCAGCAACTTCCCATTCCGAGCCATAGCCATTTCATCCTCCGGGGCTCACAGCCCCATGTAGGCGGCGCGGGTCAGCCGAACGGTGTAGAGCTGCCCCATCAGGTCCACCCGCTCCCGCCACAGGTCCAGTACCTGGGACTCGGTCGCCGGCGCCTCGGAGAGGCCCAGGCGCACCAGTTCCCCGTCAATGACGGCAATCCGATCTTCCAGGAGCGCGGCCAGCGCCGCCTCCCGACCGCTCATCACCCGCCCCTCGGGAGGAAGCCGGGCCAACTCGGACTCGAGCGTCGCGGAGCGGCGCTTCAGGTGCTCGATCTGCTCCGCGTAGGCGAGCCCAGAGGCGCCCGGACGGAACACCACGATGGCCGCGAGGGCCGCGGCCGCCGCCAGGCCCACGAGGCTCCAGGCCCGGTGACGGCTCCGCCGCGCCGTGCGGAGGGAGTCCCGCACCTCGGGCCACCGATCCCGCGCCGGGCTCAGCGCCGGCAGGGCCTTGAGGGCCGCGGCCCGCTGGTACACCGCGTCGAGCTCCGCCCGGCAGGGGGCGCACTCCTCGATGTGCCGCCGCGCCCAGACCGACGCCTCCCCGGCCCGCAGGGCCAGCAGGTCGTCCATGGTGCAGTGCATCATCGTCGCTCCGCTCCCTCCTCCAGCATCCCGCGCAGGCGCTGATGGGCCCGCGCCAACTGCGACTTCGAGAAGCTCACCGTCTTGCCCATCATCTCGGCGATCTCCTCGTGGGTGTACCCCTCGACATCGTGGAGCCACACCACCGCCCGCGCCGTAGGGGACAGCCGCCCGAAGGCGCGCTCCAGGTCCACCCGGGCACCCACCGCCGGCGCCGGGCGCCCCGCGGTCTCCTCGAGCAGTTGGTCCGCGGCCCGCACCCGCTCGCGGCGAATCCGCATCAGCGCCTTGGACGCGGCGATGCGCCGGACCCACCCCCACAGCTGCCCGTCGCCCCGGTAGCTCTTCAGGCTGCGCAAGATCTCGAGGAACGTCTCCTGGAGCACGTCCTCGGCGTCTTCGGACGTGCCCAGGATCCGGCGCGCCAGGTTGTAGACCGGGGTCTCGAAGGCGCGGTACAGCGCCTCGAGGGCCGCCTCGTCTCCGGCCCGGGCGCGCGCCACCAGGACGTCGGGCACGGCGAGCGAGATGGTCATGTCCGTAAGCTAGGATGCGGGAAGGGGTCGGGGCGTCGCGAGCCCCGGGCGGCCCGGTAGGCTCCGCCCGGCGGCGAGGGGCAACGCCTTGCCCTCTTTGGGGTTACGTCAGCTCCAGGCGGCGAAGGCGTACAGGATGTCGGCCACGCTCTGCTCGGCGCGGACGATCCCGGCGACCTGCTCGTTGCCTTCGATCACCAGGTACTCGTCGTCCGCGTGCGCCCGGCTGCCGTGGCCCAGGCCGCCGCCGGCGGCCGGGAGCCCCAGCTTCCGGGTGTACTCCCACTGGGGGCTCGAGCCGGCCGAGCGGGGCCAAACCATCGGCTCGATGCCGGCCCGGCGGTAGACCGAGAGGACGGCCTGTACCGGCGGCGCCTTGACCGAGGTTTGGGACCACTCGTCACCGCCGCCCAGGCGCCGGAGCTCGATGTCGGTGAACCCGTGCCGGTCCAGGTGGGCTCGCACCAGGTCCGCCTGCTTGGCGACCCACTGGTTGGGCACCAGGCGGGAGTCGAGTTTGGCCGCCGCTTTCTCCGGGAGGATGGTGGCGACTCCCGGTCCCGTGTACCCGCCCCAGATCCCGTCGATGTTCATCGTGGTGTCGAAGGTGAGGTGGCGGGCCGCTTCGTCGGGCGTCCAGTCGTTCATGAACCGGGCCACGTTCTCCCGCTCACTGGCGAACAAGCGGTCGCGAAAGCGGCTGGTGATCACGCGCAGCAGCATTTCTTCTTCGTCCGTCGGCGGCCGGATGTCGTCGGAGAAGCCCTCGACCAGGATCCGGTTCCGAGCCGGGTCGTACAGGGATCGCAGAGCGTCGACCAGGCGCCAGACCGGAGAGTCGAGGATCGCCTTGCGGCTCGAGTGAATGGGCATCTTCTGCGGGCCGCGACCCCACTTCGCGCCGTGGGCTTCGAGCTCGACGTACATGATGCCCTTGTTGCCCAGCGACATCGAGATCGACCCGTCGGCGGCCTGCGACGGGCCCAGGTTGAGCAGGGCATGGGCCGTCTTCAGGCGCTCCCGGTAGGGGTCCAAGACCTCGTGGAAGTGGGGACTGCCCTGCTCCTCCTCCCCGTCGCAGGTGAACATCACGTTCACGGGCAGGGTGCCGGTGACTTCGATGATCGACTCGAGGGCGTTGAGCACGATCCGGTTCGGGCCCTTGGAGTTGATGGCCCCGCGGGCGATGATCACTTCGGGAAAGCGGCCCAGCGGCACGCGGTTGGCGGCGAGCGGCGGCTGGGACCAGCGCTGCTCGTCCCAGGGCTGGGTATCGTACATCATGTACATGACGACGGTCTTGGGCTTCCCCGCGTCGTAGTAGGCCCAGACGCCCGGATTCCCCCGGGTCGGAACCAGGGCGGCTTCCCGGCACCCCAGTTTCTTGAAACTCTCGACCATGCGGTCGGCCATCTCCCGGATGCCCAGGTTCCACGAAGACACCGAGGGCTGGCGCAGATCGGCCTGCACCGCGGCAATGTGCCGCTCCTTGGCGCGGGCGATCGTGGCGCGGATGCGCTCGAGTTCCGAGGTCTGAAGCACGTCGCGCAGGAATCCGGGCGGCAGGTCCAGCAGGCTCCAGGTGGAGAGTGCGGCGCCGGTCTTCACGAAATCGCGGCGAGAAACGGGCATGGTTCACTCCAGCACGGGGTTCGCAGGGGCTTATCTTATCTCCATGGCTCTCGACCACAAGACGCTCGACCGCTGGCGGCATCATTGGCAGGACGAATACGACGCGGCCTATCTCTATCTGGCGCTGGCGGGCCAGGAGCCCGACCCGAAGAAGAAGGAGATCTACATCAAGCTCGCGGGCGTGGAGCAGAAGCATGTGCAGATGTGGGAGCAGCTCCTCGCCGAGCGGGGCCATCCGGTCCCGAAGGCGGCCCGTCCCTCGCTCAATGCCCGGCTGCGGGCCTGGTTCGGGCGGCGCTTCGGCCCGGGGTATCTGCTCCCCTTGCTGCTTCGGGAAGAAGGGCAGGAAGTCAAGGGGTACCTGAGGCTCCACCGCGAGTCGGGGAGCGACGACGCCCGGGAGGTCTCGCTCCAGCTGGCCAAGGAGTCGGCCCTGCACGCCGAGACGCTGGCGGACCTGGCGGGGACCACCGGCGAGCCCTGGCATCGGGCCTCGTCGGGCGGCTTTTTGCGCAACGTGGTCTACGGCTTCAACGACGGGCTCACCGCCAACTTCGGGCTGGTGGCGGGCGTGATCGGCGCCGAGGTGGCGCCGCACATCGTGCTGGTGACGGGGATCGCCGGCACCATCGCGGACGCGCTGTCCATGGGCGCCTCGGGCTATCTGGCGGCCAAGAGCGAGCAGGAGGTCTATGCCCACGAGATCGCCATGGAGCAGGACGAGATCCGTCTCATGCCCGAGGTCGAGGAGGACGAGCTGGCCCTGGTCTATCAGGCCAAGGGGATCGAAGCCGGGATGGCCCGCCGGATGGCGGCGGAGGTCATGCGGGACCCCGAGCGAGCGCTGGGCGAGCAGGTCCGCGAGGAGCTCAAGATCGGGGAGGCGCACGCCACGCCCTTCAAGGAGGGGTGGGTCACCGGCGCGGCCACGGCGGTCGGCGCGCTGATCCCGGTGGCGCCCTTCCTGCTGCTCCAGGGGGCCGTGGCCGTCTGGACGTCGTTCGCCGTCGCCATGGTGTCGCACTTCGCGGTCGGGGCGGCCCGCAGCTTCTTCACCGGGCGCGGCGTGATCCGCTCCGGCATCGACATGTTCGTGGTGGGGCTGGGGGTGGCCGCGGTGGGGTACGTGGTGGGGGATCTCGTGGCGAAGCTGCTCTAGCGCCGCCTCGGGCCCCGCTCACGGCGTCCGCGGTTCAGACCACGAGATTCACCAGCCGATCCGGCACGAAGATCACTTTTTTCAGCGGCTTCCCGTTCACGAATTTCTTCACCGCCTGATCGCTCAAGGCGAGCTTCACGACGTCGGCTTCCGCCATGCCGGGCGGCACGGTGAGCCGACTCCGAACCTTGCCGTTCACCTGCACCACGAGTTCGACCTGCTCGGCGCGGGCGAGGCGCTCGTCGTAGGAGGGCCAGCGCGCCGCGAACACCGTGGTGTCGTGCCCCAACACCTCCCACAGCTCTTCGGCCAGGTGCGGAGCGTAGGGGGCCAGCATGATGACGAGCGGCTCCATGGCGTCGCGGCCGGCGCCCGGCCCGCCCTGCTGTTCCGCCTCCCGCAGCGCGTTGACGTACTCCATCATGGCCGAGATGGCGGTGTTGTAGTTGAGCGTCTCGGTGTCGCTCGTGACCTTCTTGATGGTCTGGTGCAGTTTCCGCTCGAGGGCGGACGCCCGGGGCGCGGCCGGGGCCGGAGGCGCCGCGTGCCCCG
>DATLXT010000205.1:0-2771 GCA_035575475.1 Gemmatimonadales bacterium
CCTCCGTGGTGACCAGGCGCCGGCCGGCGACGGCCGGGACCGCCCGCAGCTTCTCGAGCAAGGCCCGATGCCCGACGACGGTCTCGGCGCCCGCGTCTCGGACGGCGTAGTCCAGTTCCGCCGGGGGGTGCGAGGTGGCGAGCGGGACGGCCACGCCGCCCGCCCGCCAGACCGCCCATTGCACGACCACATAGTGCCACCCCGGCGGCACCAGGAAGGCGATCCGAGCCTCGGCGAGGTCGCGCCGGCCCGCGAGCAAGACGGACGCCGCCCGCTCCGAGGCCCCGAGGAGGTCCCGGTAGGTGAAGCGGCCCTCGGGCGCCGCAATCGCGAGCCGGCCGCCGTGGGTGGTCGCTCGGGCCACCAGGGGCAAGTCCCGCATCACGGGCGTACATTACCCCCTCGCCGCCGAAACAGCGAGGACACCCCATGGCATCCCGGCGCTTCACCCGCCTCATCCCGCTCTCTCTGCTGGCCCTGGCACCCACCGCCGCCGGGCCGCCAGCGGCGTCTCCCCGCTTCGCGATCGCGTTCCCCGCCGCGCGGAGTGCCGCCCCCCTCGACGGGCGCGTCCTGCTCATGCTCTCCACCGACACCACCGCCGAGCCCCGCTTCCAGATCTCGGACGGGCCGCGGACCCAGCTGATCTTCGGCATCGACGTGGAGGGGCTCGAGCCCGGCGAGGAGGCCGTCGTGGACGCCGGGGCGTTCGGCTATCCGCTGGAAAGCCTGTCCCGCGTGCCCCCGGGGCGCTACCGGGTGCAGGCGCTGCTCAATCGCTACGAGACCTTCCGCCGCGCGGACGGCCACGTGGTGAAGCTCCCGCCCGACCGGGGCGAGGGACAGCAGTGGAACCGGAAGCCGGGGAACCTGTACAGCGCGCCGCGCTGGATCAGCTACGATCCCCGCAGAGGCCAGGTCTTCCGGATCTCCCTGGATCAGGAGATCCCGCCCATTCCCGACCCGCCCGAGACGAAGTACGTGAGGCATCTCCGCATCCAGAGCCGCCGCCTCACCGAGTTCTGGGGGCGTCCCATGTACCTGGGCGCGCACGTGCTTCTCCCCGAGGGGTTCGACGTCCACCCTGACGCCCGATACCCGCTGGTGGTGTTCCACGGCCACTTCCCTTACACCCTGAGCGGGTGGCGCGAGACGCCGCCCGACACCACGGTGCCCTGCGAGTACAGCGAGCGCTTCCGGCTGGACTGCTACAACCGGATCCAGGATCAGGCGGCCTACCAATTGTACCGGGACTGGACCGGGCCCGGATTTCCCCGGGTGTTGGTCGTGGAGATCCAGCATCCGACGCCTTACTACGACGACTCCTACGCCGTGAACTCCGAGAACAACGGTCCCTACGGCGACGCGATCATGTACGAACTGATCCCCGAAATCGAGCGGCGATTCCGCGGCATCGGGGAGGGGTGGGCGCGGTTCACGTACGGGGGCTCGACCGGCGGGTGGGAGGCCATGGCGGTCCAGGTGTTCTATCCGGACGCGTTCAACGGGGCCTGGATCGCATGCCCCGATCCCATCGACTTCCGGGCCTACACGGTGGTGAACATCTACGAAGACACCAACGCCTACTACGCCACCGCCGTCTGGAAGCGCACGCCCCGGCCCGGCTTCCGCGATTACCTGGGTCACGTCCGCGCCACTCTGGAGCAGATGAATCACCGGGAGTTGGTGCTGGGCACGAAGAGCCGCTCGGGCGACCAGTGGGACATCTGGGAGGCCGTCTACTCACCGGTCGGGCCCGACGGGTATCCCCGGCGCATCTGGGACAAGAAGACGGGCACGATCGACCGGTCCGTCGCCCGGCACTGGCGGGAGCGTTACGATTTGTCCTACATCCTGCGCCGCGACTGGAAGACGCTGGGCCCCAAGCTGCGCGGCAAGCTCCACATCTACGTGGGCGACATGGACAACTACTACCTCAACAACGCCGTGTATCTCGTCGAGGAGTTCCTGAAAACGGTGACCGACCCGCCGGCCGACGCGGAGATCGCCTACGGCGACCGAGCCGAGCACTGCTGGAACGGCGACCCCACCCGGCCGAACGCCTATTCACGGCTGCGCTACCACCAGATGTTCATCCCGCGGGTCCTGGACGAGATCCGCCGCAGCGCCCTCCCGGCCGGGGCGGACACGGTGAGTTGGCGCTATTAGAGCAGCCCGTGGCGCCGCTTCCAGCGAATCCGGCGCCGCTTGGAGCCGATCTTCCGGCGCCCGCGGTGCTTCTTGGGATAGGCCATGCCTTCCTCCACTGATGACACGAGTTCCGTGTAATAATCTCTATGCGCGCGGGCGGGGCGGGTTCAAGGCTCCCCCCCCCCGCCCCCCCGCCCCCCCCGCCCCACCGCCCCGTCCTTGACCGCAGGACCGGGCGGCGATAACTCGGTGGGAGCGCCGCGGGTGCCCTTGCCTGGGGCGAGTGGTTCGAGCAAGTGGGCTTGATTCCCAGCGCGGGAGGGCTTCTCATGCACGTGGTCTTGCGACGGTACCGTATCCGCTACGGCGCCATGGAGTTGACCCCGCGGTACGCGCGGGAGACACTGTTGCCGCGATTGCGCCAGGTGCCAGGGTTCTCGGCCTACTACCTGGTGAACGCGGGCGACGGGTTGGTAGCGAGCCTCGGCCTCTTCGAGACGGCCGAGGGTGCCGCGACGGGCGACCAGCTGGTGGCCGAGTGGTTCCGCAACGACTGGCCCGCCTTCCGGGCGGTCCCGCCCGAGCTTACCAGCGGCGAGGTCATGGTGGCCGAACAGGCC
>DATLXT010000206.1:0-7279 GCA_035575475.1 Gemmatimonadales bacterium
GGGCTGGCCGAGCTCACCGCCATCGAGGCGCTGGGTCTCCCGCCGGTCATCCCCAAAGAGCGTCTGGGGGTGGACACCGGACTGATTCGGTTCCGGGGCGATACCACGGGGCCGCCGAGCCGAGTGTTCGGAGTGGACGTCTTCCGGCGCACCACCACCCAGTTCCTCCCCCTGCTTGCGGGGCCGGTGCCGCCGGACTACCGGTTGGGGCCGGGCGACGTGCTGGTCCTGATTCTCACGGGCGACGTGGAGCTGGCCTACACGCTCCAGGTCACGCGCGAGGGGTTCGTCCTGATCCCGCAGGTGGGGCAGGTTTTCGTGTCGAACCTCACGCTCGAGCAACTGCGCGACGTGCTCTATGCGCGGTTGGGCCGGGTGTACTCCGGCGTACGGCGCGGTGCCAGCGCCACGACCCGGTTCGACATCTCGGTGGCCAACGTGCGGGCCAACCAGGTGTACGTGGTGGGCGAGGTGGCTCAGCCCGGGGCCTATCAGATCAGCTCGCTCGGCACGGTGCTCACGGCGCTGTACGCGGCGGGCGGGGTGACCGAGCAGGCGAGCCTGCGGCAGGTGGAAGTGCGGCGGCTCGGCAAGACGGTGGCTCGACTGGACCTGTACGACTATCTGCTGCGGGGTGACACCCGGAGCGACATCCGGCTCGAGACCGGCGACGTGGTGTTCGTGGGCGTCCACGGGCCGCGGGTGGCAGTGAGCGGGGCGGTGGTGCGGCCGGGCGTCTACGAGGTGAAGCCGAGCGAGACGCTGGAGGACGTGATTGCGGCGGCGGGCGGCTTCCGGGCCGACGCGGCCCTGCGCCGCTTGTCGGTGCACCGGATCCTGCCGCCGGCCGAGCGGGGGCCGGGTCCCGCGCCTCGGGCGGCGCTGGACGTGGCCCTGGTGCCGATGGGCGAGGCTTCAGACTCACCCCCGGGGTCCCCGCGGGGCGTCGGCTCGAGCGTTGGGATTCCGGCGCTGGCGTTACTCGACGGCGACTCCGTGGTGGTGGATGCCCTGCCGCCGCTCGAGGAGACCCACTACGTGGCGATCGCGGGCCGCGTGAACAAGCCGGGCCGGTACCCGTGGCGGCCCGGGATGACGTTGCGGGACCTCGTGGGGCTGGCCCGGGGCCCGAAGATCGGCGCCTACCTCAAGGAGGCCGAGATCGCCCGGCTGCCCGAGGACCGTTCGCGGGGCCAGCTCGCCACCACGATGCGGGTGCCGCTCGACTCGACCTATCTGCTCGAACGGGGGCCCGACGGCCGCTACGTGGGGCCGCCGGGGGTGGCGGTGCCGGCGGCGGGGGCGCCCGAGGTGCCGCTCGAGCCGTATGACAACGTGCTGATCATGGAGGAGCCGGAGTTCGACTTCCAGCGCGCGGTAGTGCTCAGCGGCGAGGTGCGGTACCCAGGTACCTATTCCCTGCGCTCGAAGGACGAGCGGCTGGCGGATGTGGTCGAGCGGGCCGGCGGTCTTACGCCGCGAGCGTACGCCGACGGGATCCGGTTCGTGCGGGCGAACGGCGTGGGCCGGATCAACATCGATCTCCCGCGGGCGCTGCGGGACCGCCGCTCCGCCCACAACGTGATTCTCCAGCCCGGCGACTCGATTCACATCCCGGAGTATCAGCCCAGCGTGAGAGTCCTGGGCGCGGTGAACTCTCCGGGGAGCGTCTTGTGGAAGCGGGGCGAGGGGATGGGATACTACATCGACGCCGCCGGGGGCCTCGCGGCGAACGCCGACGGGGGTCGGGCCAGCGTGCGGTTCGCCAACGGCGAGGCACGCACGCGGCGGAAGTGGCTGTTCTTCACCAGCGAGCCGGAGCCCGGACCCGGATCCGAGGTCTTCGTGCCAGCCAAGCCCCCCAGCGAGCGGACCAACGTGATCGCGCTGTTGGGCGGGATCGCCCAGATTCTGTCGAGCGTAGTGGCGATCATCGTGGTGGCAACCTCGAACTGATCCGCGACGCTCAGACCCCCGATGCGCAAAGGGATCATTCTCGCCGGCGGGTCGGGCACGCGGCTCTACCCCCTTACGGCGGCCGCCAGCAAGCAGCTGCTGCCAGTCTATGACAAGCCGCTCATCTATTATCCCCTGTCGACGTTGATGCTGGCGGGAATCCGGGAGATCCTGCTGATCTCGACGCCGCAGGATCTGCCCCGCTTCGAAACGATCTTCGGCGACGGCCGCCAGCTGGGACTGTCGCTCAGCTACGCCGCCCAGCCCCGCCCCGAAGGGCTGGCGCAGGCGTTCCTCATCGGCCGCGAGTTCGTGGGACGCGACGCCAGCGCCTTGATCCTGGGCGACAACATCTTCTACGGCGCCGGGCTGCGAGGAGCCCTGCGGGAGGCGGCAGGGCGGCATGAGGGCGGCACGGTCTTCGCCTACTACGTATCGGACCCCGAACGTTATGGCGTCGTAGAATTCGGAGCCGACGGGCGGGCCGTGCGCATCGAGGAGAAGCCGACTCGGCCGCGATCGCACTATGCGGTGACCGGGCTTTATTTCTACGACAACGACGTGCTGGACATTGCAGCTTCGCTCCGGCCCTCGGCGCGAGGAGAACTGGAGATCACCGACGTCAACAACGTCTACCTCGCGGCCGGGAAGCTCCTCGTGACCATGCTGGGGCGCGGGATCGCCTGGCTCGACACCGGCACGCCGGAATCGCTGCTTCAGGCGGCGACGTTCGTCGCGGCGGTGGAACAGCGCCAGGGGCTGAAGATCGGGGCCGTCGAAGAGGTAGCCTACCGGATGGGGTACATTGACGCGGCCCAGCTCGAGCGGCTGGCGCAGATGTATCGCGGCAACGCCTACGCCCAGTATCTGCTGGGCGTGCTCCGGGACGGCGGCGGCCCCGACCCGCACGAGGACCTCCCGTGAACGTGCGGGAAGCGGGACTGCCCGGCGTGCTCCTGGTCCAGCCCCGGGTGTTCGAGGACGCGCGGGGATTCTTCTTCGAGAGTTACCACGCCCAGCGGTACGCCGCCGCCGGCGTGGCCCAGCGCTTCGTGCAGGACAACCATTCGCTGTCGCGGCGGGATACGGTTCGCGGCCTCCACTACCAGCTCCGGAACCCGCAAGGCAAGCTCGTCCGTGTCGTGCGCGGAACCGTCTACGATGTGGCGGTGGACATCCGGCGGGGCTCGCCCTGGTTCGGCCAGTGGGTGGGGATCGAGCTCTCCGCGGCCAACAAACTTCAGCTCTACATCCCGCCTGGGTTCGCTCACGGGTTCGCCGTCCTCAGTGACGAGGCCGAGGTAGAGTACAAGTGCACCGAATACTACGTGGCGGACGATCAACATGGCGTCCTTTGGAACGACCCCGGCCTCGCCATCCCGTGGCCGGTCCGTCACGCCATTCTGTCGGATCGGGATCGGGCGTACGAACCCCTGTCGCCTGACCGGGGAGACCTTCCCGCGTACGACGGTTTGAGCGTTTGATGGCACCCTTCACCCCGCACTGCGTACTGGTGACAGGCGGTGCGGGCTTCATCGGATCGAACCTGGTGCGCTGGCTGCTCGAGCACGCGCCCGACCTCCGAGTGATCAACCTCGACCTGCTGACGTACGCCGGGAATCTCGAGAGCCTGTCCGACGTGACCACCCGGCACGGGGCCAGCGGCGACCGGCGGTACGGCTTCGTCCGCGGAGACATCACCGATCTCAGGCTGGTGCGCGGGCTGCTGCGCGATGGTCTCCAGGGCGGTCGCGGGGCGCCGCCGGTCCCGCCGCCGGACGCCGTGGTGCATCTGGCCGCCGAGTCGCACGTGGACCGGTCCATCATGGGCCCGGCAGTCTTCGTGGACACGAACGTCCGGGGCACCCTCACCTTGCTCGAGGCTTGCCGCGCCGAACTCGCGGAGCGGCCGCGCCCGTTTCGCTTCGTGCACGTGAGCACCGACGAGGTGTACGGCAGCCTCGGGCCGGGCGATCCGCCGTTCACCGAAGCAACATCGCTAGCGCCTAACAGCCCGTACGCGGCCAGCAAAGCCGCTGCGGACCTTCTGGTACGGGCCTACGTGGAGACCTTCGGGGTTCCCGCAGTCACGACCCGGTGCTCCAACAACTATGGACCCTTCCAGTTCCCTGAGAAGCTCATCCCGCTGATGATCACCCGAGCGCTGGCCGACCAGCCCCTGCCGGTCTATGGCGACGGGATGAACGTCCGAGACTGGATCCACGTTGACGACCACGCCGAGGCGCTGTGGGCGGTCCTGACCCGGGGCGCCACGGGGCGGGTCTACAATATCGGCGGGGAGTCCGAAGTGCCCAACCTCGAGATCGTGCGCACGATTCTGCGGGCCCTGCGGAAGCCGGAATCGCTCATTCAGTTCGTGAATGACCGCCCGGGGCATGACCGACGGTACGCCATGGACATCACCCGTATCCGGACCGAGCTGGGGTGGACGCCGAGGCGACGACTGGTGGACGGTCTCCCCGCGACCGTCGAGTGGTACCTCACCCATCGGGAGTGGTGGGAGCGCGTGTTGAACGAGGCCTACCGGGCCGCCAACGCGCTCTACCTCGAGGGCCGGGCCTAGCGTGCGGGTCCTGCTGCTTGGGGCTGGGGGCATGCTGGCACGTGACCTGCGCGCGACCGCGCCGCCGCAGGCGGACCTGCTGGCGTTAACCCGCCGGGACCTGGATGTGGCCGACGAGGTTTCGCTGGCTGGCGTCCTGCACCGGGAGCGGCCTGCGGTCGTGCTGAACGCGGCAGGGTACACGCGTGTGGACGACGCTGAACGCGATCAGGCGACGGCGTTCGCGGTCAACGCACGGGCGCCGGGCAGCATCGGACGGGCGGCCGCCGCCATCGGTGCCGTGGTGGTCCACTTCAGCAGCGACTACATCTTCGACGGCGACCGCCGCGTGCCCTACCGCGAGGACGATGCCCCACACCCGCTGAGCGTTTACGGCGCCTCCAAGGTCGAGGGAGAACGTGCGCTCCAGGCGAGCGGAGCCGAGCATCTGATCATCCGCACCCAATGGCTTTTCGGCCTCCACGGGCGCTCGTTTCCCCGGACCATGTGGGAGCGGGCCCATCGGAGAGCGCCCACCCGGGTGGTAGCGGACCAGACGGGCCGGCCCACCTGCACCGAGGATCTCGCTCGCGCTACGTGGACCCTGATCGGGCTCGGCGCGCGGGGCGTGCTTCATGTGGCGAACTCCGGCATGGCGACTTGGTACGACGTCGCACGGGAGGTGTTCCAGGCGGCTGGCGCAGCGGAGCTGGTGAGCCCCTGCACCACAGCCGAGTACCCCAGTCCCGCGCGCCGTCCGGCGTGGTCGGTGCTCGATACCGGCCGGTACGAGGCGTTCTCGCGCTGGCCCCTGCCTCCCTGGACACAGGCAATGGAGCGATTCCTGCGCAGGCTGGCTGAGGAACCCTAGGCCGTGGCGCGCCGGTACACGTCGAGGAGACGCCGCGCCGCGAACTCGGCGGTGTAGCGCCCCACTCGCCGGCGCCCCCGGGCGACCAGCTCGTCGCGCGCGGCCGGATCGGTCAAAATGGCGCGCGCCGTGTGCAGCACGGCCTCTTCGTCCGCTGGATCCACGAGCGCCGCCGCGTCTCCGCATACCTCGGGAACCGCCGTACGGTTCGATGCCACCACCGGCGTTCCCATCGCCATGGCTTCGAGCACCGGCAACCCGAAGCCCTCCGCGAGAGACAGAAAGAGGAGACACGCGGCGCGCCGATAGAGAGCCTGGAGCCCCGCGGTCTCCAGATTCTGGAGCCGTACCACCAGATCGCTGGTTCCATCCGCCTCCCAGCGCCGCCGGATACCGTCGGCCCCGAAGTCGTCAGACCCGACAACGACCAATCCGTCAACCAGCCCGAGACGCTTCAGCCCGCGGGCGACGCGCGCCGCGAGGGGAAACCCCTTGCGCGGATCCAAGCGGCCCACCGCGAGCACGAAGCGCTCCGGCAGGCTGGGGCGCAATCGGTCCCAGGCGGCGGCGATGAGCCCTTCCGCAGGCTCCAGCCAAGCCGGACCGAGCGCGTTCGGTACCACGGCGATCTTGGCCGCCGGGACCCCGAACCGCGCGATGATGCGGCTCCGGGAGTACTCCGATACCGTGGTGACGCACCGCGCCGCGCGAGCCGACGCCCTGCCGAGGAGCGCCATCCGCCACCGCCCCCCGGGAGGGGCGTACGCGGGGAAGTCCAAATGGATGACGTCATGAATGCTCACAACCAATCCCCGCATACCGACCCAGGGTCCGTAGTAGTTGACGTGGAAGCACTCGCACCCGTCTCGCCGCGCGAGCCAGGGATAGACTAGCGGGATGCGGAGCGGCGCGGGACGCAGCGGAATCCGCCGGTGCACGAAGTGTCGGCCCGGGAAGAGGCGGGCGGTGACCGCGGGATCGAAGCTGTACAGGCAGTACTCGTGAACCGGCGGCAGGCTGGGCAACAGCGCGTGCCAGACGGAGGCCGTCCCCTGGGGCGGTCCGTTCACGACGTGAACATCGATCCCGATGCGCACGGTCAGGGCGCCAATGCGCCTCGCCCCATTACCGCGTCTGCCGCCCCATAGGCGGAATCCGCGGCCGGAACGCTCCGGTACTCGCCCGCCACCGCCCGGCGGAGCACCCGCTCGTAGGCCTGCACCACGTCGCCCCACCGGTATGCTGTTGCCGCCCGGCGCCGGGCGGCCTCCCGGAGCCGGGAGACCAGCTCCGGATCCGACAGCAGCCGCCGCATCAGCTCGGCCAGCCGGTCGGGATCCCGTGGGTACAACAGCCCGGCGTCCCGAACCACCTCGGCGTTGAAGGGAACGTCGAGCGCCAGGACGCAGGCCCCGCAGCCAAGGGCCTGGAGCAGTGCGGGGTTGGTGCCCCCGACCTCGTGTCCATGCACGTACGCAAAGGCACCGCAGTACAGCTCCCGCAAATGCCCCGGGGTGTACACCGGGCCCAGAAACGTCACTCGCGGGCCCGCTCGCCGGCGCAACCGGCTGACGAAGGCGCTGCGATAGTTCACGCCACCGACCACCACCAGCCGCTTGTCCGTCTCGAGGCGCCGGAACGCTTCCACGATCACGTCGGCGTTGTTCTCTGGCTCGAGGCGTCCCACCACCAGGAAATACGAGCCCGGCTCCAGGCCGTAGCCGCGAAGGATCTCGGGATCTCGGGGGCGCTCGACATGTGCGCCATAGGGCACGAACGTGCTCGGGGTCCGCCACCGGTCGAGATAATATCGCTGAATCGCCAGCGAGTCCGTCACCAGGCGGTCGGCCACCCTGGTGCTGAGCCACTCGGCGAAAAGGTAGAACGTT
>DATLXT010000207.1:0-3052 GCA_035575475.1 Gemmatimonadales bacterium
GGTGCGAGAGATCGCCATCGCGGCCGATCCACCACCGGGCCAGCTGTTCGAGTTGCTCAAGACGCTGGCCGAGCCCCCGGGTACGCAGGATCTGCCGGGCCGGCTGGTGGCCGCCGGCGTGGACCGGATTTCGGCCCGCCCGGCGGGCGCGGCGCCCTCCCAGCCGCCGCTCGACCTGGGCACGGACGGGATCCTCCGGGGCGACGCGCTCCAGGACGTGGGTTCTCTCGAGGGCCCGGTGGCCGGTCCCGATGGCGTCTCCCAACCCGCCGCATCCCTCCGCCCGGAGGACCTATCCCTCTCCGAGCCGGCCCCCGGCTCGGTTGCGGCCGCCCCCGTGCCTCAGGCGCCGCCCGAGCCGGCCGGCGCCCGGGAGCCGAGCGCGTTGGAGCGGCTGGAGCGCAATCCGCGGGCGGCCAATGTGGCCGAGCTCCTGACCGACATCGCCCGCGACATCGAGGAGGCCATGCGGGCCCGCCGTCCGGAGCGGGCGATCCGCCTCCTCGCGGGCGTGGCGCGGTGCGAGCAGCTCGCGCCCGACGGAAGCCAGCGGCGGGTGTACGCCATCGCCTTGAAGCGGATGTGCACCAAGCCCGTGCTCGAGGCGCTGGCCAACCTGGTTACCGTCCCGGCCTACCGGGAGGACGCGCTGACCGCGTTGCAGCGGGCCGGGGCCGACGGGCTGGAAGTCTTGCTGGACCTGCTGGTGGCCGCGCCCACGGTGCCGGAGCGGCAGGCGATCTTCGGGGCCCTCACCGAAATGAAGGAGGGAACCGATCAGCTGGTGCACATGCTCGGCCACGAAGACTGGTTCGTGGTGCGGAACGTGGCCGAGCTGGTGGGCGAGCTGGGACTGGAGGAAGCGGTGCCGGCGCTGGCCCGGCAGCTGGAACACGAAGACGAGCGGGTGCGGCGGGCGGTGGCGCTGGCCCTGGCCAAGATCGGCAGCCGGGCCGCCGCGGAGCCCCTGCGGCGCGCGCTGCGCGATCCGTCGCCCGCGGTGCGCCTCGAGGCCGCGCTCGGCGTGGGGGGGCGGAAGTCGAGCGCGCTCGCCATGCCGCTGGTGGTGGCCCTGGAAGAAGAGCAGGACCCCGAAGTCGAGCGGGAGCTCATCCTGGCGCTCGGGCGGATCGGCAGCGCCGACGCGGTGCAGGCGCTCATCAAGTTCGCGCAGCCCGCCGGGCGGGTCTTCGGCCGGAAGCCGGTGGCCCTCCGGGTCGCGGCGGTCGAGGCGCTCCGCGTAGCCGCCACGCCGGCGGCGGTGGGTATGCTCCAGGGATTGGTGGACGATTCCGACAAGCAGGTGCGGACGGCCGCGGCCGCGGCCCTCAAAGATCTCAAGCGGTAGGGACGGGCTTCCCCCCGATCACTGCGGTACGAAATCCATTCCCGGCTCGAGTCTCCTGGCGAAGGCGGCGAGCAGTCGCGCGGCGCGCTCCAGGTCCACCAGGGCCACCATCTCGTTGGGGCTGTGCATGTAGCGGTTGGGGACCGAGACCAGGCCGGTGGGGACCCCCCGCAGGGCGTTGTGAATGGCGTCGGCATCGGTGCCCGTGTCGCGGGGGGCCGCCTGCACGCTGTAGGAGATCTTCTCCGCCCGGGCACACTCGGCGAGCAGCTCGAAGACCACGGGGCTCACCGATGAGCCGCGGGCCAGCACCGGCCCGGCCCCCAGGCGGTGGTCTCCCGAGAGCTTCTTCTCGGCGCCGGGCCAATCGGTCGCGTGGGTGACGTCCACCACCAGGGCCACGTGGGGATCGATCCCCACCGCGCTGGTGCGCGCTCCGCCGCCGGTCCAGGCGATCTCCTCCCGGGTGGAGGCGACCGCGAACACGGCGGCGTGCCGCGGGCGCTCCCGGGCCAGCAGGCGCAACGCCTCGGCCACCACATACGCCCCGATCCGGTTGTCAATGGCGCGCGACACGATGCGGCCGTTGGGCAGCTCCAGCACGTCCGAAGCCAGCACCCCCGGATCGCCGACGTGCACCCGCTCCAGCGCCTCGGCGCGGTTCGCCGCACCGATGTCGATCCAGAGGTCCGAGATCTTCGTCGCCTTGTCCATCTCCTCCTTCTTCATGAGATGGATGGCTTTTTTCCCGATGACGCCGTACACCGGACCGCCCGGCCCCCGGATCACCACCCGCTGGCCCACCAGCACCTGCGAGTCCCACCCGCCGATGCCGGCGAAATAGAGGTAGCCGTCGTCGTCAACGTGGGTGATCTGGATCCCGATCTCGTCAATGTGGCCCGCCAGCATGAGCCGCGGCGCGCCCCCGGGGTTCACCACGCCCACCGAATTGCCGCTCACATCGGCCCGGACTTGGTCGGCGAATCGCTGGACTTCCGCCCGCCAGACGCGCGCGGGCTCGGTTTCGAAACCGGAGGGGCCGGGCGCATCGAGCAGGCGCTTCAGGAACTGGAGGGTGGAGGCGGTCATGGTCACGCCTGGCGTAACGCCACCCGGTAGAGTGCCGCCCCCAGCGCCGCGAACAGGATCACCGCCACGAGGTCCGACGTGGCGATCCAGCCCAGGGCCCGGTGCAGCCCCACCTGATCGGCCAGCCAGTCGGCGCTGCCCTGGGCGCCGGCGATCGCCGCCACCACGATCCCCGCGATAGCGCCCCCGGCGATGAGGCCGCTCGAGAACAGCACCCCGGGACCCGACTCGATCTCCGCCAGGGACCGCTGCTCGGCCCGCCCCCGTCGCTCGATCAGCCAGCGGATCACCCCGCCCGCGAACATGCTCGCCGAGGTGGAGATCGGCAGATAGACCCCGACGGCCACCGGCAGCGACTGGAGGCCCATCAGTTCGATGGCGAAGGCCAGGAACATCCCGATCAGCACCAGCGCCCAGGGGAGGCGGTGCGTCAGGATCCCGTCCGTGATCAACGCCATGAGCGTGGCCTTGGGCGAGTCGAGGCGGGTGAGCTGGCGGCCGCCGTACTCCCGGATGCGGCCCCCGATCCCCGGATCCACGACGTAGCGAATCTCCCGGCTCGCCGAATCCACGAGGTACTTGCCGGGCGGCACCCCCTGCGTCTCCACGTACACG
>DATLXT010000208.1:0-6695 GCA_035575475.1 Gemmatimonadales bacterium
CGCGCGCCCCATGATCTTCACCGCGGCACTGCCGCCCGCCAACACGGCCGGCGTCCTGGCCGCGCTGCACGTGCTCAAGCGCGAGCCCGAGCGCCGCGAGCGGCTGTGGGCCAACACCCGGCGGCTCCAGGACGGGCTCCGGGCCCTGGGCTTCGACATCGGCCCGACCGAGACCCCGATCGTGCCGGTGCTGATCGGCCCGCTGGAGAAGACCTTCCTCTTCTGGCGGCGCCTCTTCGACGCGGGGGTGTTCACCAATCCGGTGGTGCCACCCGCCGTCCCGCCGTCGCAGTGCCGGCTGCGCACGAGCCTCATGGCCACCCACACCACCGAACAGATCGACCGCGCCCTGGAGACGTTCGGCCGGCTCGGGAAAGAGCTGGGGGTCATCTGAGCCGGGTGGAGATCGCGCCCGTCACGAGCGGGCGCGACCTCGACCGGTTCATCGCCTTCCCCTACCAGCACTACCGCGGCGATCCGCTCTGGGTGCCGCCCCTCCGGATGGACGTCCGCGCGCTGCTCTCCCCGCGGAAGAACCCGTTCTTCCAGCACGCGGAGGCGCGCTACTTCCTCGCCGTCGAGCAGGCGGGACGGGAAGTCGTGGGACGGATCGCCGCCATCAAGAACGACGCGCACAACCAGGTGCACCGCGACCGGGTGGGGTTCTTCGGGTTCTTCGAGAGCGTGAACCGGGAGGACGTGGCCCGCGCGCTCTTCCACGCCGCGGGCGAGTGGCTCGGCGCCCGAGGGCTCGACACCATGCGCGGGCCCATGAGCCCCTCGGTCAACGACGAGTGCGGGCTCCTGGTCTGGGGCTTCGACACCCCGCCCACCGTGATGATGCCCCACAACCCACCGTACTACGCGGACCTGGTGGAGCGCAGCGGATTCCGGAAGGCCATGGACCTGCTGGTCTATGAGTCCACCGGAACCCGCCTCCCCGACCGGCTGGTCCGCGCCGTGCGGCTCGTGGCCGAACGGAAAGGCGTCACCCTGAGGCCCCTCGACATGAAACGCTTCACCGACGAGGTCGAGCTGGTGAAGCGGCTCTACAACCGGGCCTGGGAGAGGAACTGGGGCTTCGTCCCGCTCACCGGCGCGGAGATCGACCACCTCGCCAAACAGCTGAAACCGGTCGTGGTGCCGGACCTGGTGTGCTTCGCCGAGACCCGCGGCGAGACCATCGGCTTCGCCGCCGCGCTCCCCGACCTGAACGTGGCGCTGAAGCACAACCCCTCCGGACGGCTCTTCCCCGGCATCCTGAAGGTGCTGTGGCACGCCCGCCGCATCCGGCGGCTCCGCATCCTGCTCCTGGGCGTCCTGCCGGAATGGCGGCACACCGGGGTGGACGCCCTCATGTACCACTGGATCTGGGAGAAAGGCGTGGCCCGGGGCTTCGAGTGGGGCGAGGCCGGGTGGGTCCTCGAAGACAACGCCGCCATGAACAACGCCATCGTCCGCCTCGGGTTCCGCCACTACAAGACCTACCGGGTGTACGACCGGCCCCTGTGAGAGTCTTCGTCACCGGGGGGACGGGCTTCGTGGGCGCCCACCTGGTGCGCGCCCTGCTCGACCGGGGCGACGAGGTGACCTGCCTGGTGCGCGATCCGGCCAAAGCCCGGGCCCTCGACTGGACCGGAGTTCGCGTGCTCCCCGGCGACCTCGGTGACGGAGACGCCCTGCGTCAAGGCTGCGCCGACGCCGAGGTGATCTATCACGTCGCCGGGGCCATCAAAGCACGGGACGCGACCGAGTTCATGGGCCTGAACCGCGACACCACGGCGAACCTGCTGGAGGCGGCGCAACAGGCGCCCCCGCGCCGGTTCGTCTACGTGTCGTCGCTCGCGGTGGGCGGTCCGACCGAGCGGGGCCGGCCGATCGACGAGTCCCGGCCCCCGGCCCCGGTCACGAGCTACGGCCGCTCCAAGCTGGCGGGCGAGATCCTGGTCCGGGCCATGGGATTCGCCTGGACCATCGTGCGCCCCCCGGTGGTGTACGGCGAGTGGGACCGCGAGATCCTCAAGGTCTTTCGCCTGGCCCGGCTCGGCCTGGTGCCGGTGCTGGGGGACGGCTCGCAGGAACTCTCCGTGATCCACGGCGCCGACCTGGCCCGGGCCCTGGTCGCCGCAGCCACCTCCCCCGAGACCGCCCGCAAGGTCTACTACGCCGCCCATCCCGAGATCACCACCAGCGGCGAACTGGCGCGGGCCATCGGCCGCGCCGTGGGGAAGCGCGTGCGGATCGTGCCCATCCCGGGCCCGGTGGCGCGCGGCGTGCTCTGGAGCACGGGCACCCTGGCCCGGCTGGCCGGCCGGGCCACCGTCCTCTCGGCCGACAAGGCCAACGAGTTCCTCGCTCCCGCCTGGACCTGCCGGGCGGACGCGCTCCTGCGGGACGCGGGATGGAGAGCCGAGATCGCCCTGGACGAAGGCCTGGCCCGGACGGCCGCCTGGTACCGGGAACGGGGCTGGTTGTGAGCGGGCCACGGCACCTGGCCGCGCTCGACCGGATCACCCTCCTCTACGTCGGGGCGCTCGGCCTCGCGCTCGCCTGGGTTTGGCGCGACGGGGTTCCCGCAAACTGGCCCTGGATCGCCCTGGCACATACCCTGCTCGCGGTCGTGGCGCTGCTCGCGGGCCGACTTCGCGAGGCCAGTCCCGCGGGACGGTTCCTGGCGGACTGGTATCCCCTGCTCCTCCTCGGCGCGCTCTACGGGGCCATCGGCCCGATCAATCTCGAGGAAGCGCGGGTGTACGACCTCGTGGTCCAGCGGTGGGAGACGGCGCTGTTCGGATCCCAGCCGTCCTACGAGTGGATTCGCGCCCAGCCGTACCCCTCGCTCTCCTGGGTCCTCCACCTCTGCTACCTGCTCTACTATCCCACGCTCTACGCCTCGCCCCTCGGCCTGTGGATGTCGGGGCGTCGCGACGCGGCCCGGGCGACCATCCTCGCACTCATGATCGCCTTCTACGCCTGCTACCTCGTGTTCGTCCTGTTCCCGGTGGCAGGCCCGCGCTACATGTTCCCCCTGGCCGACAACCCCGCGACCCGGGTGGCTCCGGCGCGGCTGGCGCAGTGGATCCTGAACCAGGGAGACTCCTGGGGCGCGGCGTTCCCGTCCTCCCACGTGGCGGGGTGCGCCGTGGCGGCGGTGATGGCGCTGCGGGCCTGGCGGCCCCTGGGACTGGTGCTGGTCCCCCTCGCGGCGGGGCTCTCAGTGGGCGTGGTGTACGGCCAGTTCCACTACGCGGTGGACGCGCTGGGCGGCCTGGTCGTGGCGGCCCTGGTGCTCAGTGTGCGTGCGCGACCGCGGTGAGCTGGGGCGCCACCAGGCCCCGGGTATAGTGGGCGAGGTCCCGCCAGTACAGCGAGTCGGCACGATCGACCCGCGGCCAGGACACGCCGTCGTCCGGTACGAACAGGCCGCCCACGACCCCCATGCCGCCCGCGGGGAGCGTGCGCCCCGTGGGGTTGTCGTACACCACCGTCACGCGATACCGCTCGCTCGGGAGCACGCGCACCCCCAGGCGGGTGAGACCGTACAGCCGCCCCACGGGAATAGACGCGAGCCGGCCGGCCGAGTCGCGCACCGGTTCCGCCCGCCAGACGACCTCGCCCGTCGTGGCGTTCCTGAACTCGATGCTGACGCCGTAGTCGTGGAGGTGACCGCCGATGGCCACGATGGTTCCCGGGACGGCCGGGCTCGCCTCGTAGGTTCGCACCGTGCGGCCGGGCGGCAAGTCGAACGACTTGTCCCCCACGGGAAAGGCGACGTCGAGCTGAAACGGGGCGCCCCGGAACACCGGCCACGGGCGCCCCTCCGGCGTGTAGCGCAGGACCACCCGCACCCGCACCCCGTAGAAGTCCGCGCCCAGCGGGTTGTGCAGCACGGCGCTGACCACCAAGCGCTGGCCCCGCTCCAGCGGCACCCCGAAAAAGAGCCACGGCAGCGCCAGCGACCCGGTCTCCCGGCCCGCCGCCAGCAGGCGCCGGGAGATGGGCAGAAACAGCTCGCGGTTCTCGGGATCGATGACGTTGACGTGATGGATCAGCGCCGCCGGCAACGGCCGGCCCAGCGAATCGATCGCCTCCGCCCGGAAGCCGTAGAGCGCGCCGCCCACCGGCAACACTGCGAGCGCCACCGGCGGCTGGGCGCCGTGGGCATGACCGCCCTCGTGCGCCAGGCCGGCGGGCAGGTCCACGGGCGCGAGATCGATCAGGATCTCCGAGCGCTCGGGATGCGCCACCACCCGCGCGGCGGGCAGGCGACTCAGGTCGGGAACCGGATGAGGGGAGGCTCGACTACCAGACAAGACCAGGGGCAGAGCAGCGGATAGGAGGGCGCGCATAGCGCGGGCATTCTAGCACCCCCGGGCCGGAAAGAGAATGGGGCCCGGCCGCGCGGCATCGAACCGGCGACGCCCCGTCAGCGATTCACGACGAACCAGTCCTGGCTGACGCCCACCACCCAGTGAATCACCGCCCCGTACCACACCGAACCGGTCCGCATCGCGACCCAGCCGAAAACCACCCCGGCGCCCAGCGCCGCCCCCGTCTCGTCCAGGGCCCGGCCGAAGTGCGCCGTGACCGACAGCGCCGTCTGGAGCGCGTTGGCCAGACCGGCCCCGGTCCGCGGGCGCAGGGCGAAGAGCAGCACGCCGCGGAAGAGCACCTCCCAGGAGGCGAAATACCCGAGCTGAACCAGAGCGTAGGGCAGAAACCGCCCCGGGTCCGCGTCGAGCCCCGCGTCCAGCGGATAGACCGCGCGGAGCGCGGCCGAATGCGAGCCCACCCAGCCCGCGAGCACCGCCAGCGGCAGGCCCACCGCGAGCCACCGCGCCCCCTCCCGCCCGCGTCCCAAGCCCAGCCCCAGCTCCCCGAGCGAGAAACCGGTGGAGAGCCGGGCGGCCGCTACTGGCGCGATCCCCAGCACCAGGACCGCGGCCATGCAATGCCGGGCGACGTCGAGCGGCGGGTACGTCATCGGCACCCAGCCCCTGCTCGGCGAGTAGACCCCGATCACGTCGGCCCGCAGGGCATAGTAGACCCCGACCAGGCAGGCGGTGCAGAGCAGTACCAGAAACGATGGGGCGGAAGCCCCACGGTCCCGCGCCCCCCGGCACGGCGGGCCCGAACTCGCGCCGGCCGCCCCGGTCACGCGGCCACCCTGCCCCGATCCCGCAGCCAGGCGATCGTCTCCTCCAGCCCCGCCCGCAACGGCCGCGGGTCGTATCCCAGATCCCGCCGTGCCGGCGCGATGTCGCCGGGCCGGTCCTCGAGCAGAACCCGGATCCAATCGCGGATGATGGGAGCGCCCCCGCCCCCCCACGCACGGCCCCACCACTCAGCGGCGCGCGCCGCCGCGATCGCTGCCCAGGGCGGCACCGTCAGCACTGACCGACAGACGCCGGTCAGCTCCCTGACGAGCGCGAGGAACTCTCGCAACGATGCATTCTCGCCCCCGAGGAGATAATGCGCCCCCGGCTGCCCCCGCTCGGCGGCGAGCCGGATCCCCGCGGCCACGTCGTCCACGTGCGCATAGCTGCCCCGCACGTCGCCGTCCGCGATCCGCATCCGGAAGCGGCCCGCGAGGTAGAGCGCGATCACCCGCGTGACCACGTTGGCATCGGTGAGCGGCCCCGGGCCGTATACTCGCGCGGGATGCACCACCACGGCATGCCGGCCCTCCGTGGCGTAAGCGTCCACCAGGCGTTCACCGGCCAGCTTGGTGGCTTCGTAAGGCGTGAGGCGCCGCTCGCCGGGAGCGGGCTTCGCCGGTGGCAGGGTCAGAATGGTGGACACGTGGACCAGTCGCGACAGACCGCGCTCCCGGGCGGCGTGAAGCAGGGCCCCTACGGCCTCGAGGTTCGCCGAAACGAACTCGCGGGGGTCGCTGGTCCAGGCGCGGGCGCAGGCCGCCAGGTGGAGCACCGTCTCGACCTCCGCGAGCGTCCGGCGCCATCCCTCTCGATCGCGCAGGTCGTGGCTGCGCACGTCCACCCTTCCCCGAACCGCGGGCGGCAGGGCCTCGGGACGCCGGGCCAGCACCCGGACGGGGAGGCGCCGCTCCACGAGCTGGGTCACGAGGTGACTGCCGATGAACCCGGTAGCCCCGGTGACGAGAACCAGACCGTTCACGGTGACAGGCCCTCGACGCCAGCGGTGCCGCATGCCCTTGGCACCGCCCAACGCAGGATGGCCGCGCGCAGCCGGGCCGGGACCAGCCCACCCAGCCGGACGAGCAGGACGAGGGGCCAGGGGAACCGGACTCGTCGCACCCGGCGCCGGATCGCCCGATCGATCACGGCGGCCGCCCGGTCGGCGGACACTGCGAACGGCATGGGGAAGGGGTGTCTCGCCGTCATGGGTGTCTCGACGAACCCCGGTTCGACCAGCGTGACCGCGATGCCCAGCGGGGCTAGGTCGTCGGCCAGCGCTTCCAGGAGGTAGGAGAGCGCGGCCTTGCTCGCGCCGTAGGGTGCTCCGCCCGGCAGCGGGCACTGGGCCGCGAGACTCGAGATCGCCACCAGGTGCCCGCGACCCCGGCCCCGCATCCGCGGCACCAGCGGGAGCAGGGTCGCGGCCGCGCCCACGACGTTGAGGTCGAACAACCGCCGTACCTGCCCCCACGTCACCAGCTCGCCCGGCGTGGGCTCGTCCCTACCGGCTGCGGCCACCACCAGATCCAGCCCACC
>DATLXT010000209.1:0-2464 GCA_035575475.1 Gemmatimonadales bacterium
GGAGAAAGCACATCTCGGCCGCGCCCGCCACGCCCCTGATGACCCCGGGGTGCTCGCGCTGCAGGCGGTGGAGCCCGTGCCAGAGGCGGGTTCCCACCCGGTGGAGGTGCGGGCACACCTGCTCCCGCTCGAAGGTCTCGAGGGTGGCCAGCGCGGCGGCCAGGGCCACGCTCTCGGTCGCCAGGGTCGAGGAGATCCAGGTACGGCTGACGCCTGCCATCAGGTCGCTCCGGCCGCCCACGGCGGCCAGGGGGAAGCCGTTCGCCATGGCCTTGCCGAGCGCCACCAGGTCGGGGACGACGCCGTACCGCTCGGCGGCGCCCCCCAGGGCCAGGCGAAAGGCGGTCTTGATCTCGTCGAAGACCAGCACCGCGCCGGCCCGCGCGGTTTCGGCGCGCACGACCTCGAGCCATTCGCGTGACGGCTCGACCACGACCAGCGGCTCGATCACCACCGCGGCGAGGCGGTCGCCCCGCTCCCGAATCAGCTCCCGGGCTCGGGCGGGATCGTTGAACGGCAGCTCGGCGAACAGCTCACGCGTGGCCCGAGGGACGCCCGCGAGTCCGCTCCCCTGACACCAGTCATGCCATCCGTGGTAGCCGCACCCCAGCACCAGGTCCCGACCCGTGGCGACCCGCGCCAGTCGCACCGCGGCGGCCACGGCCTCGGCACCGGTCTTGAAAAAACGCACCCCGTCGAGCCACGGCAGGCGCCGGCACAGCGCCGCCGCCAGCTCTTCCTCGAGAACCGGCGGGAGGGGGCCCACCACGCCGGCCTCCAGCGCGGCTTGCGCCGCGCGGTTCACCGCGGGGTGTCCGTACCCCAGCGCCACCGCGCCCAGCGCCATGACGTAATCCAGGTATTCCCCTCCCTGCTCGTCCCACACCCGGCACCCGGAGGCGCGGGTCACCCGGCTGGGCAGCCCGGCCGCGCCCGCGACCGCGCCGAACAGCGCCTCGGGGCGCTTACTCCCCGTGGACGTGAACCCGGGAACGTGCCAGTCGCTCACCGTAGCGAACCACCTCGATCGCCATGGCGCGGAACAGCTTGACCTCCCGCGCGTCGAGCGGCACGCGGTGCACCGCGTCGCGCACCGTGCGCATCACGGCCTCCGGGTTCCGCGTCTTGAAGAAGTCGATGCGCCGGAGCGCCCGCTCGAGGTCCGCGAACAGGCGCTCCAGCTCCGCCACCGGCGCGGGCGGCGCCGACCGGCGGGGCCGCTTGAAGGGTCGGGCTTCGTCGCCCCGCGCCAGCGCCAGATCGTAGAGCATCAGCACCACCGCGTGCGCCAGGTTCAGCGATGGGTAGGCCGGATCCGTGGGGATGATCACCACGCGGTGGCAGAGGTCCAGCGCCTCGTTGGGGAGACCCCGGTCCTCCCGGCCGAAGAGCAGCGCCACCGGGCCCCGGCCCGCCAGCTCCAGGATTTCGGCCGCGGCCGCGCGGGGCCGCTGGAGCGTGTGCTTGGCGGAGCGGCCGCGGGCGGTGAAGCCCACCACGTGCACGCAGTCGGCGACGGCGTCGCTCAGCGACTCGTAGACTCGCACCCGGGCCAGCAGGTCTTGCGTCTGGTGCGCGATACCCTCGATGCGGTAAGCATCGTACTCCCGCGGGGCCACGAGGCGCAGATCCCGAAACCCGAAGTTCTTCATCGCCCGGACGACGTGAGCGACGTTGACGAGATCCTGAGGTTCGTGGAGAACGACGGTGATCATGCCGAGGCGTCACCTGTGGCCGCTGGTCGTCTCATCCCACCAGCTCCAGAATCCCGAACCGGGCCGGGTCCTGCCGATCTCCCCTCAACCACACCCACCCGTTCCCCCCGCTCCAGACCAGCTGCCCGGCTCGCCGCAGGCGGCCCGGCAGCATCTCGTTGACCATCAGGTCGAACCCGATCCGCGCGCCGAAGTGGGCGCGGTAGCCTTCCGGCCAGGGCAGGGCCGCGGTCACCGCGTAGCCGCGTTCGGTGCGCCGCCACGAGCCGCGAACGGCGGCCGGGTCCCCCTCGGTCTCACCCGCGACCCGTACCCGAAGACCGCCACCCTCCTCGGGGACGATCAGGAACCCTGCCACCGGATCGTCGCTCTCGGACCCCGCCCGCACGAAGACCTGGAGGCCGTCGGAGTGGATGTCGTCGGGCTCGTTGTCCAGGAGGAGCGGCGGCGCGTCCCCGGGGCGCAGACACAGCTCGGGCTTGGTGACGAACACCGCGAGGTACAGCGCCGCCTCGTCCCAGGCGGCGTGGGCCGCCGCCGAGAACTCGTCGGGACCCGGGTAGGGCTCCTCGCTCCTCCGGTACTGGTCTTCGAGATCGAGACGCAGAGGCTCGCTGGTATCGAAGCCGGTCGCCGTCCCGTCGAGGGCTGGCGGCTCGGCCACCCGGAAGGCCACGCCGGCGGCGGGCCGGGGCGGCTCCAGTTCGAGCAACGGGCGGAACGGCGGCTCCATCTCGACCGCGCCGCCC
>DATLXT010000210.1:0-3247 GCA_035575475.1 Gemmatimonadales bacterium
CGCCGCCGCGCCCGCCGGTGGCGGCTAGGGCGAGCTCGCCCCGGGCCGGCCCCCTGGTGCTGGTGGGGCTGGCGCTGCTCTTCGGGGGGCTGTCGGTGGGCTACGCGTGGATCGTGGCGCGGCACCTCCAGGACGACGCCCGGGCGACGACCCGGCTCCTGGGGCGGGTGTTCGCGGGGTTGAACGACCCCCGACCCGATGCGCCGGCCGAGGCCTTGCTGGACCTGGCCCAGCAGGTGCGGGCGCTGGGCGTCCCCATCGCGGTCACCGACACCGCCGGGCGAGTGACGGCGCTCGACAACGCCCCCTTCGGCCCGGACGCGGATTCGGCCGCCGTGGCGGCCTGGATCGCCCGGCTGGATCGAACCAACCCGCCCATCGTCCAGCCGGGGGTGGGGACCATTCACTACGGCGTCCCCCCCAGCGCCCGCCGGTTCCGCTGGCTGGCCCTGCTTCAGGGGGCGGTGTTCCTCTGCCTGGCGGCGGTGGCGGTCTGGGCGTTCCGCTGGCGGGTGGCGGCGGCGCGCGATCGGCTCTGGGTGGCCATGGCCCGCGAGTCGGCCCACCAGCTGGGCACGCCGCTCATGAGCCTGACGGGATGGATTGACTACCTCCGGGAACATCCGGGTACGCCGGGGTCGGAGCTCTTGCCCCATCTTAGCGCCGACGCCGAGCGGCTGGAGCGGGTGGCCCGGCGGTTCGAGCGGATCGGGCGGCCGGCGCAGCGGGAGCCGGTGGCCCTCGGGGCCGTGGCTGAGCGGGTGGTGGGGTATTTCCGCCCGCGGCTCCCCACCCTCGCCCACCCGGTGCGACTCGACCTGGTGGCCTCGGGGCCGGGTCCCACGGCGTTGGGCGACCCGGTGCTCCTCGAGTGGGCCATCGAGGCGCTGGTGAAGAACGCGGTGGACGCGTTGAGCGGACGGGGCGGGCGGGTGGAGGTGCGGGTGGAGGAGGCGGGGAGCGCGGCGCGGGTCGCGGTGCACGACGATGGGCCCGGGGTGCCCGCCGAGGTGCGGGCCCAGCTCTTCGAGCCGGGGACCTCGACCAAGCCCGGCGGGTGGGGGATCGGGCTGGCGCTGGCGCGCCGCATCGTGGAGCAGCAGCACGGGGGGCGCATCGTCTACCAGGGAGAAGGGCAGGGGAGTACGTTCGTGCTGGAGTTGCCGCTGGCACCGTCGCCGTGATGCTTCCGCTCAACCCCGCGCAACGGGCGGCCGTCGAACACCCGGGCGGCCCGCTTCTGGTCCTGGCCGGGGCCGGTTCGGGGAAGACCCGCGTGCTCACGGCGCGCATCGCCCACCTGATCACGGCGCGCGGCGTGCGGCCCGAGCGGATCTTCGCGGTGACCTTCACCAATAAGGCCGCGGGGGAGATGCGGGCGCGCGTGGCGGCCCTCCTCGGCGCCGACCCCGGCGGGCTCTGGATCGGGACCTTTCACGCGCTGTCGGCCCGGCTCCTGCGGCGGGAGGCTCCGCTCCTGGGGTTCGGGCCCAACTTCACCATCTACGACGAGGCCGACTCGGAGTCTCTGCTCAAGCGGTTGCTGGAACAGCGCGGGCTGTCGCCCAAGACCTACCCGCCCCGGGCCCTGCACGCGCTGATCTCGGGCGCCAAGAATCGGCTCATCTCCCCCGAGGAGTTCGCGGCCACGGCGGAGAGCGCGCTGGCCCGGGTGGCCGCCGACCTGTACGCCGGGCTGGGGCCGGCGCTCCGCCAGGCCAACGCCATGGACTTCGACGACCTGCTGCTCCATCCCCTGGGCCTGTTCGCGGCGCATCCCGAGCGGCTGGAATACTGGCGGAGCCGCTTCGAGCACGTGCTGGTGGACGAGTTCCAGGACACCAACCTCGCCCAGTACCGTCTGGTGCGGCAGCTCGCCGCCGGGCACCGCAACCTCTGCGTGGTGGGGGACGACGACCAGGCGATCTACGGCTGGCGCGGCGCCGACGTGACCCACATGCTCGGCTTCCAGCGCGACTTTCCGGACGCGACCCTGGTGCGCCTCGAGCAGAACTACCGGTCCACCCGGGTGATCCTGGAGGCCGCGAACGCGGTGATCGCCGAAAACCGCTCGCGGCTGGGGAAGACGCTCTTCACGGACCAGGGGGGCGGCGAGCCGGTGGTCCTGCTGACGGCGGCGGACGAGCGGGACGAGGCCGAGTGGATCGCGGGGGAGTTCGCCCGGCTGGCGGCGGAGACCGACGTGCCCTACGGCGGCATGGCGGTGCTCTACCGGACCAACGCCCAGTCCCGGCCGCTGGAGGAGGCGTTTCGGTTCCGGGGGATCCCCTACCGGCTGGTGGGCGCGGTGAGCTTCTACGAGCGGCGGGAGGTGAAGGACCTGCTGGCCTATTTGCGGCTCATCGCGAACCCGGCGGACGACGAAGCCTTCGCCCGGGTGGTGAACGTGCCCCGGCGGGGTCTGGGGGAGGCTTCGGTGGTGGTGCTGGCGCGCTGGGCGGCCCAGTGGCGGCAGCCCCTGCTCGAGACCGCGGCCGCGGCCGACCGGGTCTCCGAGCTGCGGCCCAACATCCGGGAGGCGTTCCGCCGGTTCGCCGACCTGATGGCGCGCCTTCGGGCGGCGGCCGGCCGGGCCGACCCCGCCACCGCGTTGGAGCAGGTGATCGCCGTGACCGGATACGAGCAGTATCTCGCCGAGGAAGGGCCGGAAGGCGTGGAGCGGGTCGAGAACGTGCGCGAGCTGGTGGCCGGGGCGGCCGAGTGGGCGGAGGTGCAGGCGGTGGCGGCGGCGGACGAAGGCTCCCTGATCGAGCGCTATCTCACCCAGGCGGCGCTGCTCACGCCCCAGGACGAAGCGGTGGAGGGGTCGGACGCCGTCACCCTGCTCACGGTCCACATGGCCAAGGGCCTGGAGTGGCCGGTCGTGGCGCTGGCCGGGCTGGAGGACGGGCTGTTCCCGCTGGCGCGTGCGGCGGGCGAGCCGGGCGGACTGGAGGAGGAGCGTCGGCTGTGTTACGTGGGTCTCACGCGGGCCCGGGAAAGGCTGTATCTCTCATGGGCGCGCAGCCGCTATCGCGGCGGGCGGCTCGAGTTGCAGGAGCCCTCGCGGTTTCTCGAAGCGCTGCCGCCGGCGGTGGTGGAGGAGCGGAGCACCGCGCCGTTCTGGACGCGCGGCCGGCGGGTGTGGGAGGCGGACGGGCGGCGGGGCGGGTACGGGCTGCGCGGGCGGGCGAGAGGGTCGGGCGGCCCCGCGCGCGGCGCCGCGCTCGCCCGGGAGGACCCGGTC
>DATLXT010000211.1:0-3738 GCA_035575475.1 Gemmatimonadales bacterium
CCGCCAGCCCCGCTCGGTCTGGTCGTACTTCAACGCCTCGATTCGGAGACCCACCTGCAGGCCACGGTGATACGTGCCGAGCAGCCCCACCCGGAACCATGGCGATATCCCCTTTCGCTCGTCGTCCACCTGAGGGTACGCATCTACACGTCTTACGTCGCGTACGATGGCTTCTCCGTAGCCCACGGTGTCGTCAATCCACCGTAGGTGGCGCTCGATCTCCTCCTTCCACTTCTGTCGGAGACGAACGACCTCCTCGGGTGGCATCCGCTTCGGCCAGAGCCAGGTAAGGAGGTCGCGGCCGACACGGTAAGCGGCCGACACCAAGCCCCACTCAACCACTCCTCCTCCCACTCATCAGACTACGGATAACTACAATTCGGTGCCTGGATGGGCCGGTCTGCGTAGTACCGCAACCGCTGCGAACTCCTGCAGCGTATGCCGAGCTGGAACCGACCCCATCCCCTGGCTCCCCGGCCTTTCGATCCACTCGCGTCCGCGCGGAGCGACCTTCGCGGGTCGACTGCGACATCGCGCGGCGTATCCCGACGCGTATACTCTCCAAGGCCGCCGCCGTGGTCATGGGCCGCCGAACATCCGGTCCGCCGGGCTCCTCACGCCGGCCGGCCCGCGATTCGGGACGTGGGTGGAGATCATCGCGGTGTCGCTAGCCGCGAAAGAAGATGTACCGTGTGACCCCGCGCACGGAGGCCTTCTCGGTCCGGCGGCTGTAGTGGTGGGCCCGAATCGCTTCCCGGACGCGGTCGAGTAGCGTGGGCTTCGGCGCCATGGCGGCTGCCGACTCCCGAACTGCGCGCGCCCACCGGGCCGCCGTGCAAGATCCTGGCGGGATAGTTGTTCAATCTGCTTTTGAATGGGCCTCTCACGTGTCACGATATTGACGGCGCTGTCGCTCTCGTTGGGGAGCCTCACTTCTTAGGCCGCCGGGGGCACTGCCGCGGCCAGTTTCTCGCCCGGCGTGCGGCCCTGGAGAGCCATCGAGAAGCGCTCGTGGTTGTAGTAGCGTTCCCAGGCGAGCAGCGCCTGCGCCGCTGTCCGGTAGTCCGGAAACTCGCTTCGGCTCCAGAACTCCTCCTCGTCAATCCGATGGCTGCGCTCGACCTTCCCGTTCTGCTCGGGGCGCCGAGGCTGGATATAGCGATGCTTGATCCCGGCTTCGCGCACGCTGAGCGCGAAGGCCAGCGGGAACTCTGCGCCTCGGTCGGACTGCAGCTTCCGGATTGGAAAGGGGAACGCGCGCCGGATCTCCCCAAGGAAGTCCAGGCTTGACCAGTAATTGAGCCGCCGATACAGCCTCAGGACGCGCAGGCGGGTGCAATCGTCCAGCGCGGTGTACTGGAACATCCGCTGGCCGCCCACCTTGACGAACTTGACATCGACCTGAACGCACTCGCCGGGCTGCTCGCGCTCGAAGAGCTTGAGCTGCCGGGGCCGGCGCTTCCGGGTCCGCCGGATCGGCGGGAAGCCGAGCTCGGCCACGGTGCGCTGGATGGTCGCGACGGCCAGCTGCACCTGGTGCACCCGACGCAGCCAGAGGCGAATGCGTGGAGCCCCGAAGCCGAACTCGCGCCGGGCCTGAGCGATTAACTCCGTGACCTCGGCTGGCACCCGGCGTGGCCGGACTTTCGGGTACCGCTGTACCAGGCCGCCGATGCCGCCGGCTCGGGCCCGGTTCCGCCAAGCCCGAACGGTCTTCCGATCGAGACCAAAGCGCTGCGCCGCCCGCCGAATGCCGTGGGCGGCGGCGTACTCGAGAACCGCCAACCGCTGCTGCACCCGCCACCGGTACTCCCGCGGAACCGCCGGCTCCCGCCCCATGGGCTCCCCCTTTCCTTGACCTCCGGTGATGGTCCCAGGGAGAGGTCCCATTCTTAGCTGGATTTTTCATCCCTGCCCACCACTTTTCCAACTCCTTCCACGCCACCGTTGCTGATTGCGACCGGCCACTTCGCCGAGGACTGTGCCCGGCCGAGAGTCTAGGCGCGGGCGAGCTTCTCGCCACCCTCGGGGAGCAGGACCTCGTCCACGATGGTGTAGCGCCGGTCGATCGCCTCGATCCTGTGCCTCGGCGGCCTGGTGGGCCTCGACCTCGGTAGGCGGCGACGCAAGCGCCCAGGTGCGTGTCGCGGCGCGGATCCGGTCGGGCAGGGCGTCGATCAGGGAAATCGGCGCCCGCTGGCCGAGAGGGCGGACGCGGTCTACGTGGCCGTGGCTCACGCGCGGTATGCTCTGAGATCGCAGGCTGCATGATGGCGAAGGGGCTGCTCCTCCTCCTCGCGCTCGTGGTGGTGGCGGCCGACCCGGCCCGGGCCGAGCGCATCTTCTACCGGGCGAGCCTCTGGCTGGAGACCTCGGCCTCGGTCCAGCACCTGTCGCTGGTCGGCGTGTTGCAGGCCTGGGAGCGCCTGGCCCGGATCGCTGAGCGGGAGGTGCTCCCGGCTCGTCAGCAGGCGTTCGTGCAGCTCCACCGGTGCCTGGGTCGCCGCGGGTACGCTACGCCGGCGCTGCTCGAGCGGCTGACCGCCGTCAGCCTGGAGAATCCCGACGGGGTCTACTACTCGCTGTCGGATTTCGCCGCCGAAGCGCTCCGGCCGCTGTGCCCGGAGCTGGCGTCTTCCCGGGGTCAGGAACGCGAATAGCGGCCGGGCGCCGCGCCCAGCGCGGTGCGCTATACTCCGGCCGACGGCCCGAGGCCGATCCCGACTCGACGACAGGAGACCGCGTGCCCGCCGCCCCCTCCGCCGTACTTGTCGAGACGCTCCACGCCCACCCGGCGGCGCGCTGGCGGCCGGGCCCGGTGGCCTGGCTGGTGCTTCCGACCCTGCTCCTGTTCGCGGTCTTCTTCGCCCTGCCCATGGGCGTGATGGCGGTCCTGAGCGTCACCACCGACAATCCGCTGGTGGCCCCGGACGCCAGGCTCACCGCCCGCCACTACCAGCGGCTGGTCGGCGACGACTACCACTTCGAGGTGCTGGCCACCACGGTCAGGCTCGGCCTCTTCACCACGCTGGCGGCGCTGGTGATCGGCTTCCCGCTGGCCCACCTGATGGCCCGGATGCGCTCGCGCCTCGCCCACGCGCTGCTCCTGACGGCGGTGCTGGCCCCGCTGCTGACCGGCGTGGTCGTGCGCACCTACGCCTGGATGACGCTGCTCTCGGACCGGGGCGTGATCAACTCGGTCCTGACCGGCCTCGGACTCATCCAGCGGCCGCTGCCGCTCATGTACAACGAGTTCGGCATCGTGGTGGCGCTGGTGCACATCTACGTGCCGTTCATGGTCCTCACGCTCACCGGCGTCATCGCCCGGATCGACCCCCGGCTGGAGGAGGCGGCCCGAAGTTTGGGCGCCGGCCGCCTGCGCGCGTTCCGGGAGGTGACGCTCCCGTGAGCCTGCCCGGCATCCTGGCCGGCTCGCTGCTGGTCTTCGCACTGTCGATCAGCGCGTACGTCACGCCGATCCTGATGGGCGGCTTCCAGGTGATGACGCTGCCCGTTCTCGTCTACCAGCAGGTGAGCGCGAGCTTCAACCTCGGGTTCGCCTCCGCCCTGGGGCTCGTCCTGCTGGTGGTCTCGATCGCCCTCGTCGTCGGCTACCATCACGTCCTGGGCCGGCTGGCCGGCCAGCCGGAGCTGTCGTGAGGCCGGTGGGCGCCGCGTCGGGGCCGGCCGGACCGGCCGCCGGTGCGGCCGGGGCGGGGAGCCGGGCTGGAGCCCCCC
>DATLXT010000212.1:0-12458 GCA_035575475.1 Gemmatimonadales bacterium
CCGGTCCCCGCCAAGGAACTGGAAGTGCTGGTGCGAGAGATCTATACCTTCGGCGGACCCAGCAACCCCGACATGGCCCCGGCCACGGGCGAAGGCGGGAGCACCAGGATCCGGTCAGTCGGGGAGATCTATCGGGAGTACCAGGAGCTGGCCCGCACCCTGGCGAGACGGCGAAACTGAAGGCGTCGCGTCAGGAGCTGAAGTAGGGACGCGGGCGGTGGGGTGACCTCACCGCCCGCTCGTCATTTCCACCCGCACCTCGGCCTGCCCCGCTCGAAGCGGGACCAACGCGTCGCGGCCGCCCGGCCAGCGCACCCACAGGGCGGTGGGTTCGCCCCGGCGGCCCAGCACCTGCACCGCCCCGTTCTGCGACCAGTAGCCCGACCCGGCCTGCACTTCGCGCACCGGCCCCGCGCGCTCGCCGTACCGGAGCCGCAGTTGCGCGCCGACCGCCGTGGGATTCCCGGGGGGTCCCACCAGCCGCACCCGCAGCCCCGGGATGGCCCCGGCGTTCCGAAACAGCCGTGTGGGGTCCGCGTTCTGACCCACCGCGAGGTCGAGCCGCCCGTCGCCGTCGAAATCCGCGTAGGCCGCCCCCCGCTGCTCCCCGTACATCACGATCCCCGACTCCTGCCCCGGAACCGGTACCAGCCCGCCCGCGCCGTCCCCCCGGAGCAGGAGGCCGCGGCCCGCGTCGTACCGCGGGGTCGCCACCTCGGTGGCGAAGAAGTTCTGGCTGAGAAACAGGTCCTCGTGGCCGTCCCCATCGAAGTCGGCGATGCCGGCGTAAAACGCCGGCGCAAACTGGGCCTCGAGCGGGAGGGGCCGGGGCTCGAACCGGTCGCCCCGGTTCAGGAACAGCATGTGGTCCATGGTGGTGGCCCCGAACCGGATGGCGTCGCGGGCGGGCGGGCCCAGGACCTGTTCCATGTCCGCGTCGGCATAGGCCGCGAAAGTCCGCAGGCGCTGAGCCACGTAGGGGAGCGCGAGGCTGAGCTGCGGGAAGGTGGCGAGCGGGGCTACGCGGCCAAGGCGCGGGTCCTCCTGGGCCAGGAGCACGTCGGGACGGCCCAGCGTGAAATAGAGCAGCAGCGGTCGCTCGGCGCTGGGATGGTAGTCGGTGTTCCGGCCCCAGCTCGTCGCCACGATGTCGAGCCGGCCGTCCGAGTCGAGGTCGCCGGTGGCGAGTCCGTTCCAGCGGCTGTATCGGCCGGCGAGCCCCGGCCACTCCGGGGCGGGCCGAAACCGGCCCGCCTCGTTCAGAAACACCCGGATCGTTCCCCACTCGATCGCCGCGAGCAGATCGGGCCAGCCGTTGCCGTCGAGATCGGCAAAGGATGCCGCCGACACCATGCCCATGCCGGTGACGAGACGAGTGTTCGCGGCGTCGGGCGTGAGCCGCCCCCCGTCGTTCCGATACAGGTGCGACGAGGGCGAGAGCGGGTAGGCGCCCGGATAGATCCTGCTCCCCACGAACAGGTCCAAATCGCCGTCGCCGTCGTAGTCGGCCAGGGCCAGCGGGCCCACGCTCGAGCTGTCGCCCGGTAGGAGCGGCACCATCGTCCCCGCGACCGGGGAATAGCCCACCACGCGCGGTGCCGCGAGCCGCAGGCCGAAACTCGGCAGCTCGTAATTCGAGACGCCCGCCAGGACCATTCGCCCGCCCCCGCCCCCGCCCCCGCCCCCTCCCCCGCCGGGGGACCAGCCCAGCAGGCCGGCGAGATCTCCCGGAGCGGGGGGGCCGAGAAGGGTCGCGGAGGTGAGCCGACCGCGCCGGTTGCGGAACCACACCAGGCGGCCGCCGCGACCGCTTCCCACGATCAGGTCCTCGCGGCCATCGCCGTCAAGATCGTCCCAGGCGACTCCGGGGCCGAGCTGGCTGAACGCATTGGGGAGCAGGAGCTGCCGGGCGTAGTCATCGAAATAGGGTTCGACGTGACGGTGCCCGCCGAGCTGGCCGGAGACGTCGGTGAACAGGGCCGGACGGGAAGAAGCGGTGACCGACGGGGTCGGGTGAGGGGTGGCCGAGTCGGGCTCTTGGATCTCGTACAGGCGGTTGGGGAGAGCGTCCCTGATCACGGTGCGGCCGCCGGACCGCCAGTCGACCTCGATGGTGACTCGAGCCGCCCGGCCGGTCGCGAAGGTGAGGACGGGGTCGGCGCTCGAGACGTAGAGGCCGCCGGCGATCATCTCCCGCTCCTGTACCGGCACCGCCCCGTCCCGGACCCGCACCCGGCTCCCGATGCCGAAGGTGTTGGGCGGTGCCCCGCGCAGCCGCACCGCCAGGCGCGGCGCGGTCGCGTCATTGCGCAGCACGGCGGCGGGGTACCCCAGGCGGTTGATCACCACATCGAGATCCCCGTCGCCGTCCAGGTCGCCCGGCGCCATGCCGTGCGACACGTCCGCTCCCAGGTCGAACCGCCACGCGGCGCTGGCGTCCTCGAAGGTCAGATCGCCGCGGTTGCGGAAGGCGACGTTGGAGAGCGGCAGGGGCGGGTACTCGAACAGGAGCCGGCGCCAGGGGATCTCGTGGAGCCGGTCGCGGAGCCGGTACTGGGTGTCCCCGTCCATGACGTCCCAGCGGTGACCGGTCCCGATCAGGATGTCCTCCCAGCCGTCCAGGTCCACGTCCAGAAACAGCGTGGACCAAGACCACCCCGACGCTCCCACGCCGGCGAGCCGCGCGATCTCGGCGAAGGTGCCGTCGCCCCGATTCAGCTGGAGCGTATTGCGCTGCATCTGCGGGCGAGTCTCGGTCTGACCCGGCCGCTTGGGGAGCGCGGTGTGGGTCGGGATCTGGGTCTTGAGGCGGCGGGTGTCCCGGCTCAGCATGTCCACCGTGAAGAGGTCAGGCCGGCCGTCGCGGTTCACGTCGCCGACGTCCACGGCCATCGCCGAGTTGCTGGTGGAACGCAGGGCGTACCATGGTGCCAGCCGGAAGCCGCCCCGGCCGTCGTTGATCCAGAGCTGATCGGGGTCCTCGAAATCGTTGGCCACGTAGAGCTCCGGCGCGCCGTCGCCGTTCAGGTCGGCGAACATCGCGGCGAGCCCGAAGTCTTCCGGTTCCTCGGCGAGCGGCCGGCCGCGCTCGTCCAGGAAGCGGGGGTTCCGGGCGATCGGCTCGGCGCTGAACCGGCCGCCCCCGTCGTTCCGATAGAACACGTCGGGGTCCGCCCGCTGCACCAGGCTGATCCCCCCCAACTCCGCGCGGTCAACCAGCCGATAGTCCTGCCGATATCGCTCCCGCACCTCGAAGCGCCGGGGGCCGGTCTGCCGGACCACCTGGTCGAAGGCCAGTTCCTGAGGGGGGAGCCGGTCCAGCATGGTATAGGCCTTGTAGTTCGCGACGTAGAGATCGAGGTCGCCGTCGCCGTCGGCGTCGGCCGCGGCGATGGTGGTACTGCCGGCCCGGGACGCCAGCCCGGCCTCGGGGCCCAGCTCGGTGAAGCGTCCCGCGCCGTCATTGACGAACAGCGCGTTGGGGCCGCCCAGGGCGACCAGCACCAGGTCCAGATCCCGGTCGCCGTCGGCGTCGGCCAGCACGCACCCGGTGGAGAAGCGGTCCGGCGCCCCGACACCCGCCTGCTCCGTGACGTCCTCGAACTTCCACCCGCCAAGGTTCCGGTAAAGCGCGTTGGGTCGTTCGGTGCCGGCCAGGAAGACATCGGTGTGGCCGTCGCCGTCCACGTCTCCCAGGCACGTGCCCGCCCCCTGCGCCAGGATGCGGTTCTGGAGCAGGAGCGAGTCGCTCACCGTGTTCACGAAGCCGATGCCCGTTCGGCCCGGGCCGACCCGGGTGAAGCCGGGTGTGCCGCGGCGGGGCACGTCGAGCGGCCGCCACCGGTACCCGTCGCCCTGGCGCCAGGCGGTGTCGGGGGGGCGGCCGCAGGCGAAGAGGAAGAGGGAGAGAACGAGGCCGCCGCGGCGCCCAGGGCGCATGGCGCGTGAATCTAGGGACGCCGGGGAACCCCGGCTAGGCCGGGCGCTTAGTCGAGCAACACCTCGGCCAGGGGACGCCGGGGCGTGGGTTTGGCCTCGCCGTCGTAGCCCAGCCGGAGGATCATCTGCGGGTACCCCGTGTATCCGCTCAGCACCTGTACCTCGAGCCGCAAGGCCGGCACCTCGATCGGTTGATTCAGGAAGGACGCGGCGGCGCCGTCCACCCGCGCCCGGAGCAGGATCCGCTCGAGCGCCTGACCCGCGGCCAGCCAATCCCGAGGCCGGTCGCCGGCGGTCCCCAGAATCGCCAGCACCGGAGAGCCCAGGGCCAGTTCGCGGTGTTTGGCCGCCTGCCCCCTGCCCACATCGAACGTCCGCACCACCAGCGGGCCCGCCGCGGCCATGAGGTCGCCCAGGCCCAGCGCGTAGCCCGGGATCCCGTCCCGACTGCGGGTGCGGCTGGGATGTATCCACGCCGCCAGCTCCCGCCGAAACCGGCGGTCGGCCATCTGGCGGCGGTCGCCCTCGGCGACGAGATCGGCCAGCGCGGTTCGCGCCTCTTCGCTCTCCAGGATCTTGAGCCACGCGCCCTCCCGCACCGCCGCGAGCTCGAGGGCGGTGACGAGGCTAGGTGCGAGCGGGCGGCGCTGGAACGGCAGGCGGTAGGTGCGCCGCAGGGGGATCGCGCGGAACAGGGCGCTGTCCTCGTCCGTCGGCTCCAGGTGACCGTCGAGCGACACCCGCGCCAGGAGGTCGGGGTTGCCGGCGTCCGGCAGGATCTCGGTCACCTCGCGGTTGCCGAAGTGGCGCAGCGCCACGCGCAGGTTGAAGAGGGCGGCGCCACAGCTGATGATCAGCTCGCGGTCGTCCGGGTCCACCACGGGAAGACCCCGGGAGCGGTCGGCAAACAGTTCCAGCCCGCCCGGGCCTACCCGGAACAGCCAGGGCTGGGTGTTGTGGCTCGAGGGCGCCAGAATCGCGTACTTGACCGCGGCCCGGAGCTTCTCCTCCGGCGTTCCGGTGATCGGAAACTCGTCCAACGCCTCGGCGTACCGGTCCAGCAGGATGTCGGCCATCAGACGTGATGCGGCTTCGGGTCGGTGCTCACGCCGATCACGGTGTACAGGGGGCAGAACCGCGTCAGCCCCGTGCCCGAGAGACCCAGACCCAGGCAGGCGGCCGCAATGGCGAGAAACGGCCGGGCATTCACCAGGGCGGCGACCACCAGAAACCCGATCCCCAGGGCCAGGCGCAAGGCCGCGTCGGCGCGACCCACGTTCTTCATGAGAATCCCCATGCCCGAGTTATGCCGACGTTACGGCCCGCGGCTTGAAGGGACCCGAAACGGCCTGTGAAGGTCGGTTAAAGCAGTTGCCGGAGGACGTACTCCAGGATCCCGCCGTGCCGGTAGTACTCCAGTTCCTGCGGGGTGTCGATGCGGACCACGGTGCGGAACTCCCGCGCGCCGCCCTCGGGTGACGTGGCCCGAACCGCCAGCTCTTTCCCCTGGGGGAAGCCCTCGTGGAGCACGCTCGCCAGACCCACGAAATCGAACCGCTCCCGCCCGGTCAGGCCCAGCGACTCGACGCCCTCTCCCGGGAGGAACTGGAGCGGGAGGATGCCCATTCCGACCAGGTTGGAGCGGTGGATCCGCTCGTAGCTCTGGGCGATCACCGCCCGCACCCCCAGGAGGCGCGGCCCCTTGGCGGCCCAGTCCCGCGAGGAGCCCGACCCGTACTCCTTGCCGGCGAGCACGATCAACGGCACTCCCTCGGCCGCGTACTTGAGCGAGGCGTCGTAGATGGTCATCACCTCCCCGTCGGGGAGGTGCGCGGTGTAGGGGCCCTCGGTGCCCGGCGCCAGCTGGTTCTTGAGCCGCACGTTGGCGAAGGTCCCCCGTACCATGACCTCGTGGTTGCCGCGCCGCGCGCCGTAGGAGTTGAACTCGGCCGGTGGGACGCCGTGCGCGATCAGGTACTGGCCCGCGGGACTGGTCTTGCGGATCGAGCCCGCCGGCGAGATGTGATCGGTGGTGATGCTGTCGCCCAGCAGGCACAGCACCCGGGCGCCGACGATGTCTCCGAGGGGCGGCGGGGTCCGGGGCATCCCGTCGAAGTAGGGGGCCCGCCGAATGTAGGTGGATTGGGGGTCCCAGGCGAAGAGCTCGCCCTCCGGAACCGGGAGACCGTTCCACCGTTCGTCGCCCTGGAACACCTCGGCGTAGGTCTTCTTGAACATCGTGGACTTGACGGACTTCCGGATCAGCTCGTCCACCTCGCGCGTGGAGGGCCAGATGTCTTTCAGGTAGACCGGCCTCCCGTCGCGTCCGGTTCCCAGGGGCTCGCTCCTCAGGTCTATGTCAATGCGTCCCACCAGCGCGTAGGCGACCACGAGCGGCGGGGACGCGAGGTAGTTGGCCCGCACCTCCTGCTGGATTCGCCCTTCGAAGTTCCGATTCCCGGAGAGCACCGAGCAGACCACGAGCTCGCCTTCGGCGATGGCGGCGGAGACCGGCTCGGGAAGGGGGCCGGAGTTGCCGATGCAGGTGGTGCAGCCGTACCCCACGAGATGGAACCTCAGCTCCTCGAGGTAAGGCATCAGTCCCGCCTGCGTGAGGTAGTCCGTGACCACCTTGGATCCCGGCGCCAGGCTGGTCTTCACCCAGGGCTGGGAGCGCAGTCCCTTCTCGACGGCTTTCTTGGCGAGGAGGCCGGCCGCCATCATCACCGACGGGTTCGACGTGTTGGTGCAGCTCGTGATCGCCGCGATCACCACCGACCCGTGGTGTAGTTTGCAGTTCTCGCCCTCGATCTCGAAATCCACGTGGGTCTTCCGCGCGGGAGGCGCCTCGACCTCGACGACCGCGCCGCCGCCGCCCTCTTCTTCCCAGCGACGCACCATGATGCCGGACGGCGGCGCGATGGGCGACGTGGGCTTCATCAGCTTCGGCAACTCCTGGAGGAAGTTCTCCTTGACCCGGTGCAGGGGTACCCGATCCTGCGGCCGCCGCGGCCCGGCCAGACTCGGCTCCACGCTGCCCAGGTCCAGCTCCACCGTGTCCGAGTAGGCCGCTTCGCCGCCGCCGGGCGTATGGAAGAGGCCCTGCTCCTTCATGTAGGCCTCGACCAGGGCGACCTGGTCCGGGGAGCGGCCGGTGAACTCGAGATACCGGAGGGTTTCCTGATCCACCGGGAAGATCCCCACCGTGGCGCCGTACTCGGGAGCCATGTTCCCGATGGTGGCCCGGTCGGCGAGCGGCAGGGTGCTGACGCCCGGCCCGTAGAACTCGACGAACTTCCCCACCACGCCCTTCTGCCGGAGCATCTGGGTCACGGTGAGGACCAGATCGGTCGCCGTGGCACCCTCGGCCAGCTTTCCGGTCAGGCGAAAGCCCACCACCTGCGGGACCAGCATGGACACCGGCTGGCCCAGCATGGCGGCTTCGGCCTCGATGCCGCCCACGCCCCAGCCCAGCACGCCGAGCCCGTTGATCATCGTGGTATGGGAGTCGGTCCCCACCAGCGTATCGGGGTAGGCTTGCAACGCGCCGCCGGCGGACGCGGCGTCGGTCGTGAACACCACCCGGGCCAGGTACTCCAGATTCACCTGGTGCACGATGCCGGTGTCGGGCGGTACCACCCGGAACCCCTGGAAGGTCCTCTGGGCCCAGCGGAGCAGGGCGTAGCGCTCCCGGTTTCGCCGGAACTCGAGGTCGGCGTTGGTCTGAAAGGCCGTCGGGGTGCCGAACTCGTCCACGATCACCGAGTGGTCGATGACCAGTTCCGCGGGGAGGAGGGGGTTGACCTTCCGGGGGTCGCCCCCCATGGCCCGGGTGGCATCCCGCATCGCCGCGAGATCCACCACGGCCGGGACCCCCGTGAAGTCCTGCATCAGGACGCGGGCGGGCATGAAGGCGATCTCCTGGTCGGGCACCTTCCGGGGATCCCATCGCGCCAGCTTCTCGACGTCCTCCGCGCGCACCGTGCGGCCGTCCTCGCGGCGCAGCAGGTTTTCGAGCAGGATCCTGAGGGAATAGGGCAGCCGGGCCACCGGGAGCCCCCGGCGCTCGAGGGCGTCCAGCCGGTAAATCTCGAAGCTCCGGCCGCCGCTCTTCAGCGTAGCGCGGGCGCCGAAGGAGTTCTTGGTCGTCATTCCACCACCTGAACGCCGGTCACGAAGTACTCGGTTTCCCCGAAGCACGTGGTGGGGACGCCGAGGTGCTGCTCGTAGTGCAGCCGGACCCGCTTCCCGGACGAGCGGTTGATCGCCTCCGCCACGGAATCGTCTCGCACCGTGAAGAGGAACTTCTCGGGCATCGACCCCGGGACCGCCACCATGGCCAGCTCCCCTTCCCAGGTTTTGCAGATCCACCCCTTCTTCGAAAACTTCTGGACGTATCCCACGCGCTCGCCCTCGGAGTAGGACCAGGCGAGCGCGGTCCAGGTGTAGAGGACGAAGAACAGGACGGGTGTGGCGATGACGCCCGCGATGATGAGCTTGTGCTTGCGGGTGAGCTGGAATCGGAGATTCACGCGACAAACCTACCAGGCGCGGCCGGTGGTCCGCTACACCTCATAGGTCTCCGTCTTATAGGGCACAAACCCGCGCTTGAGGTAGTTGGGGAGCGCCGCCGGGTGGTCCAGGGTGCAGGTGTGGAGCCAGACGCGACTGGCTCCCAGGGCCCAGGCGTCGCGGACGGCGCAGGAGAGCAGGTGCTTGCCCAGGCCGCGCCCGATTTCCTCCGGAAACAGGCCGAAGTAGGCGATCTCGACCGAGCCGTCCTCCGGGACTCGGCGCAGCTCGTACCAGCCCGCCAGGGCGCCGCGACGGCGGGCGACGTGAAGCGTGATTTCGGGACGGCCCAGGTGGGCCCGAATGTCGTCATCGCTCCAATCCCACCGGTCGCGCCAGCGATATGCCTCGCCCACCGTGCGGTAGAGGTGGCGGTAGAGCGCCGGGTCGGGCTCCGGCACCCGTTCGATCACCACCTCCCGGAAGTCCCCCAACGCCGGCCGGAACTGGTCGGGCCGACCGAGCTCGAGATAGGTCCTGATGACTTCCACCATCCCCCCCTCCAACTTGGCGTCGCCGCGTCCTGGCATCTATCTTACCCCTATGACCTTCAACCGCATGGGCACCGTCCCCCTGCCGCTGGCGCTCCATCTCGCCATCCACACCCTGATCGGGCTCTTCTGTCTGTTCGCGGGCGTCCTGAACCTGCTCGACCCCTGGGTCAAAGGCCCGCAGGCCGTCGCGTTCCTCGTCGTGGCAGGGTTCAGCTGGGGGTATGTGTTCGGCCTGTTGATGGCGCGGAAGGAGGTCGTGCTGTTGGGCTTCGTGGCGAGCGCGGCCTACGTGGCCGCCGGCGTATGGCAGTTGGCCGACGACTGGCGCCTGGGCGCCGTGCTCCTCGCGATCGGCATCTACGGGCTCGCCGCGCTGGTGCGGTACCGCCGCTACATCCTGGAGGCGTAGTACCGCTCAACCGATGGTCGTGACCGCCTCCTCCGGGGCGGCGGGCAGCTCGACCATGAACTTCGCGCCCCCCAGCTCCTCCGAGTCTTCGAGCCAGATCCGGCCGCCCACTTCCGACACCACCCGCTGACAGATCGCGAGCCCCAGCCCCGATCCCTCGTCCGGGCCCTTGGTGGTGAAGAACGGGTCGAAGATCCGATCCCGGATCTCCCTGGGGACCCCGGGACCCGAGTCTTCCACCGCCAGCCGTACCCAGCCGCCGTGCGCCGTGGTCGTGAGCCGGATGACCGCCGGAGTGTGCCGCCGGACCGCGTGCTCGGCATTGGTCACCAGGTTGATGACGACCTGCTGGAGCTCCTGCCCCAGGCCCAGCACGGCCGGGGCGGCCTGGTCCAGCACGGTGCGAATCTCCACTCCTTCGGTCCGCAGGACCCGCTGGCGGATCTCGGCCACATCCCGCACCAGCTCGTTGAGATGCACCCGGGTAGGGGTGGTGTCCGCGCGACGGGCCAGGCGCAGCAGACTCCGCACGATGCGCGCCGCCCGGTCCACCTCGCGGATGATGGTGCCCGCCGCTTCCGCGGTCTCGGGGTCCCGGCTCGCGCGACTCAACAGCTCCGCCTCCATCCGGATGGCCGTGAGAGGATTGTTCACCTCGTGCGCCACCCCGCCCGCGATCTCACCGACGGTGGCGAGCTTCTCGCGCGCGATCAGCTCGCGCTGGGCCCGAAGCTCGTCGGTGCGGTCGTACAGGGCCACCAGCAGGGCGTCGGATCCCAAGCCCGCGAGACCGGTGATGGTGCAGTCGCAGATGCGGCGCTCGCCGCTCGGCTGGGTGACCAGCACCCGCCCGTGCCAGGGCTCGCCCTCCCCGCGACCCGCCAGCACCAGCCGGAGGGTGATCCCGCTGGGCGAGAGCCCCAGCGCCTCGAGCGAGCGCCCCAGCGCCTCCTCCTCGCCGCTCACCCCGAAGACGCGGCAGGCCGCCTCGTTCACCTGCTGCACCCGCCCGCCCGCGTCCGTCAGCGCCATCGGCAGCGGGCTCGCATTCACCATGGCGCGGGCCCGGTCCGCGGCCACCCGGGTGCTGGCCACGGCCTGCGACAGCTCGATCCCGCCCGCGATGTGCGCGGCCACGGCCGTGAAGTAATGGAGATCGGTGAGCCCGAAGGCGGGCGGGTTCGGCCGATCCGGGGTCGGATAGCGCACCACGCCCGCGGCCCCGATCACGCCGCCCGCGGTGTGCAAGGGCGCGATCATCCCCGCACGCCCCTCCGGCGTCAGCCCGCGGGCGATACCGCTCGAGTCTCGCTCGGCCGCGAGGTGCTCGGTGACCAGGGCCTCGCCCGACCGCACCACCCTTCCCGTAGTGCTGGCATGGAGGCTCAACTCCATCCCCTTGAGCGGCGCGGCCTCGCCCAGCGCCGTCGCGACCCGGAGGGCGTCCCCGCCCCCCTGGCGCAGGGCCACGTACGCTCCGTTCGCGTCCACCAGCGCCATGACACTTTGGAGGGTGTAGCGGAGGAGGAGGTCGGTGTCGGGCGCGGCCATCAGCCACCGCGAGAGTTCCACCAGGAAGGTGCCCAGCCGCCGCTCCCGCTCGAGCCCCACCCGCCGGCCCACCATGATCGCGAGCCGGGCTGCGATCTCGAGTGCGGCCCCCCCGACCGGCCCCCCTCCCTCCCGCTCCCGGTCCCAGCCGGGGCGAGCCCCGGCAAAGCGCAGCTCGACCCGGCGGCCGTCGGCGTCTCCCCAGGTGAGGGCCTCGGGGACCGTGATTCCCGCCTCGGTACCGGCCGTCACGGTGCCCTGCTCGTTCAGACCCCGGTACTCGATCGCCGCCCACCGTGCGCCCAGCCACTCCCGGAGCGCCTCGACAGCGGCTTGCCAGAAGGCCCGCACGTCCTTGGCCTGGTCGGCCGCGCGGACCAGCTGGAGCGAAGGGCCGGACATGAGAGGCAAAATACGTCCCGTGGAAACGTCTCACCACGACGCTCGCGCGGGACGCATCAGGACCGCGTCCGGCGGCGCCTTGCGCCTTCAGGCGCGAATCACCCCGGGGAATCTCTCCGCCCGAGCGCCGTAGCCCGGGAACACGGCCCCGGCGTCCGCCGCCCCGAGGTGCCGGACCAGCACCTCGCCGACCAGATCGCGGAAGTCGGTCGTGACCGCCAGGGATCGCCCTTCGACCCGGTCTGCCGGATCCAGCCCGGGCCAGCGACCCCGGACCGCGCCGCCCCGGACCGGCCCCCCCAACACCAGCATCGCGGTGGCGCGCCCGTGGTCGGTTCCGGCGGTGGCGTTCTGGGGGACCGTCCGGCCGAACTCGGACAGGGTGAGGACGACCACCCGGTCCATGCGCTCGCCCAGGTCGCGCGCGAAGGCGGCGAGGCCCCGGCCCAGTTCGCGCAGTCTCAAAGCCAGGGGTCCCCCCGATGACCCCTGGTTCACGTGGGTGTCCCACCCGCCGACATCGGCCCAGGCGATCTCGAGCCCCAGGTCCGCCTTGAGGAGCTGGGCGATCCGGAGCAACGCCCGGCCCAGGCGTCCCGGCGGATACTCGGCGCCGTGCTCCGGTCGGCAGGGTGCCGCGTCGACGTGCTCCAGCACCAGCGCCCGCGCCGTGCCGGCCAGGGCCCGGGGGAGCTCGTGACCCAAGGCCACCGCGCGGAACGGCGTGCTCCGAGCCTCCGGGTGGTGCCGGCAGTAGCGGTTGAGCCAGCCGTCGCGGCTGGACTCTGCGCCCGGCGTGCCCGTCTCCATGCAGTCTTGGGCCTCGACGTGGCTGCGGGTCGGGTCCGGGGACCCCACGGCGTGGACCACGGCCAGACACTGATTGTCCCACCAGGGCTTGAGCGCTGCCAGCTCGGGATGGAGCCCGAAGTAGCCGTCCAGGTCGATCACGTCTTGCCGCGGTACGGCGATGCGCGGCCGCTCGCGATAGTAGATCGGGTCTCCGTGCGGGATCACCATGTGCAGACCGTCGGCGCCACCGCGTTGGAAGAGGCAGACGAGAGCCGGGGGGGCGGAGCGGGAGGGGGAGG
>DATLXT010000213.1:0-4729 GCA_035575475.1 Gemmatimonadales bacterium
GATCGTGCAGCACATGCCGCCCCGCTTCACCCGCAGTCTCGCCGAGCGGCTGGACTCCATGAGCCGGCTCCGCGTCGTGGAGGCCGACCACGGCGTGCCCCTCGTCGCCGACACGGCGTACATCGCCCCGGGCGATTATCATATGCGGGTGACGTCCGGCGAAGAGGGGCCGATCATCGCGCTCGATCAGGGCCCCCCGGTGTGGGGGGTGCGGCCCGCGGCTGATCCGCTGTTCCGGTCGGTGGCCGAGCTGTACGGGCCTCGCAGCCTGGGCGTCGTGCTGACCGGAATGGGACGCGATGGCGCCGAGGGCTTGCGCGCCATCCGGGACGCGGGTGGGGGCGGCATCGCTCAGGACCGCGTCACCGCGGTGGTTCCGGGCATGCCGACCGCGGCGGTGCAAGCCGGCGGCGCCGAGGCGGTTCTGCCCCTCGGGGAAATCGCCGATCGGGTGGCGGCGGAGCTGGCCCGCCGCGGTGCCGGCGCGAGCCCCCGGTGAGTCGGGGATACCTGGTGGTGCAGGTCGAGGGGCGGCCCTATGGGTTGCCGCTCGGGCGGGTGCTCGAGGTGTCGGAGCTCCCGGAGGTGCTGGACGCCCCCCGCGCCCTGCCGGCGGTGCGCGGGCTGGTGGCCCTGCGGGGCCGCCTGGTGCCGCTGGTGCACCTGGGCGCGCTCCTGGGTGAGCGCGCCGCGCCGGCCGTGCGGGGCCGCACCGCGGTGCTGGTCCGGCTGGGCGACCGGCAGGTCGCCTTCGAGGTGGATGACGCGGAGGAAGTCGTCCGCGAGCAGCCTCTGCCTTTGCCCCGCGGGCAGTCCCTGCCGTGGGCGGCAGGGGTGGCGCGGCCCCGGGGGACCGGGGGCGGGGGCGGGGGCGGGGGCGGGCTGATCCCGATCTTGGACTTCGACGCGCTGGAGGAGCGCATCCGATGACGACCGGCGACGACGTTCAGCTCGTCACTTTTCGGCTGGCGGGCCAGGACTTCGCCTTCAACATCTTTCAGGTGGAACGCATCCTCCGCTACGAGCCGCCGGCGCCCCTCCCCAAGGCCCCCGAATTTCTCGAAGGCGTGCTGCGGTATCAGGACAGCCCGGTCCCGGTCGTGGACCTGCGCAAACGGCTGGGCGTCGCGGCACCGCTCAAGGACGACACCCGGATCGTGGTGCTCGAGGCCGAGGGGTCCAAGGTCGGCGTGGTGGTGGATGCGGTGACCGAGGTGATGCAGGTCCCCGCGGCGCGGGTGACGCCGCCTCCGCCGATCGTCAAGGGTCTCGCCGCCGAATACATCACGGGCATCGTGACCGGCGATCGGCGGACCATCGTGGTGCTCAACACGGCCAGGCTCCTCGCCTCGCAGGAGAAGCTCCAGCTCGAGGCCGCGCTCAAGGGCGCGGCGGAAGAGTCTCGGGTCTGATGGTCGAGTCGATGCTGACCGCGCTGCGCGCCGAGTACGACGCGATCGCGCGTCGGCTGGAGGCCGCCGCGAGCCCGGCCGAGCGCGATGCCACCAAGCGCGAGATCATCGCGTACTTCAAGAAGGTGGACGGGCTGCTGGGCGATCTCGCCCAGCTCAAGGACGATATCCGGCAGTTAGTCGAGAAGTACAAACGCCTCGCGCCGGACGCCCGGAGCACCGCCCCCGAGTTCACCGGCCAGCGCCCCGCGGTGCACGCCGACCACATCGGGGCTTCGACCTTCATCGAGAAGGGGTGGAGCCTCATCTCGCTGGGCGACTACACCGGCGCCATCCAGGCTCTCCAGAAGGCCCTCCAGCTCTCGCCCGGCGAGACCCAGGCGGAATCCTTGCTGGGCTGGGCCCAGATGCTCCACGAGGACTACGACGACGCGCTCCAGACTTTCCAGAAGGTCCTGATGAAGGAGCCCGCCAACTCGCTGGCCCGGATCAACGTGGGATACATCTGCCTCAAGAAACGGATCTTCGGCGAGGCCATCGAGCACCTCAGCAAGGCGATCCGGCTGGACAACGACCGCAAGGCCACCCTGTACGCCCACTTCTACCTCGGCCTGGTGTATCTCCAGCGGGAGATGTACGAGGACGCCCAGACCTTCTTCGAGAAGACCATCACCCTGGGTCCCAACCTCATCGAGGCCTACTACGAGCTGGGCCGGACGCACTGGTTCGCGGGGAATCGCGAGAAGGCGAAGGCGGTCTGGGAGGCCGGATTCAGGGCCAACAAGTTCAACCCCTGGGGCAAGAAATGCGGGGAGACCCTGGAGCTGATCGCCCGGGGGGAGGAGCCGCCGCGTACCTAGTTCTCACGCTCGCCGTCCTCCAGAGCCCGGCGGCCGTCACGGTGGGTCGGGTGACGGCGGTGGCGTGGCCGGGCCAGGAAGGACTGGCCGCGGCCCTGGCCGAAGCGGCCGATCGCGCCCCCGCGTTTCCCGGTATCGGTCCGCTCGCCGAGCGGCCGTTCACGCTGGTTCTGGCGCCGAGTCGCGCGCGGTTCGATTCCGTCACCCGCGGACGATTACCTGCCTGGAGCGACGGGGCGGCCTTTCCGGAAGCCGGCGTGATCGTCCTCCTCGCCCGCGGCGGGCCTTCTCGCCTGCCGGTCCAGCTCCGCCACGAGCTGGCCCACCTGGCCCTCCGCTGGCACGTGGGACGCGCCTTGCCGGTCTGGTTCGAGGAAGGGTACGCGTCCGTGGCGGCTCGGGAGTGGGACCGCTTCGACGGCTTGCGGCTGAACTGGACGCTGGCCCGCGGGGCCCCGCCGACCCTGGAGGAGCTGGAGCGGCGGCTGCGCAGCGAACGGGAGGAAGCGGCCGGGGCCTATGCGCTGGCCACCACGGCGGTCCTGCTGCTGGAACGGTGGGGCGGCGGGCGAGGGCTCGAGCCCTTGCTCGCCAACGCGGGCCGGGCGCCCAGCTTCGACGCGGCCCTGCGGGTGACCTACGGGGTCACGGAAGGCGACTTCGAAGCGCGCTGGCACGCCGATCTGCGCTCGCGGTACGGGTGGCTGGCGTGGGGCGCGGCCGCGGCGCTGGCGTGGGGCCTGGGGGGCGCCCTGGTGTTCTGGCTGGGCCGACGGCGCCGGCGACGGGATCGGGCGCGGCGGGCCGGACTCGACGGCGCCGCCGGCCTGGCCGGGGACGACGCGCCAACTCCTTGACGAGCTTGAGCATGGGGCATAAACTCCCGCACCTATGCCCGAGCATCACGTCGCACGAGCGCGCCTGCAGTTTGGGCCCAGGAACTACGTGTTTCTCGCCTTGGCCCTGGCCTCGCTCACCGCGGGCTACTGGCTTCTGGCTCAGGGGTCCACCACGGCGGCGCCGATTCTGCTGGTGCTCGGTTACTGCGTTTTCTTCCCGGTAGGCCTGGCCCTGTAGCGACCCCTGCCGTGGCTCGGGCGAATAGCTCAGCGGGTTCAGAGCGCCTGCTTTACACGCAGGAAGTCGGGGGTTCGAATCCCTCTTCGCCCACTGGGGTACCAGAGTGCAACGGAGGAGCGCGCGCGTGAGATCTCTCGTCCTGGCAGGCGTCGTCGCGGCGGGCGTGGCCGGCGACCTGGCGGCGCAACTCGCCGTGCAGCGGCCGACGGAAAAGTTCCTGATGGTCCCGTTGCCGGTGAGGGGCGGGGCCGACTCGGTGACGAGCATCCGGGTGGTGGACCTCACGCGGGAGCGGCTGGACAAGCTGGCGCGCTACAAGGTCGCGGTGATTCCCAAACAAAAGATCTGCGAGGCCCTGGCCGCCTCGGGATTCCCCTGCGACCAGCCGATGGATCAGCAGCAGACGCGGCAGCTGGCGCGCTTCCTGGACGCGGACGCGTTCCTGGTGGGGTCGCTGAGTCGTGAGGGGGGTGCGCTGACCGCGCACCTGCGGGTGGTGGACCAGGGCGGGGCGGGGTTCGCCTACACCTTCGACGCCCGCGACCCGAACCCGGGGGGCGTGGATGGGTTGAGCGAAGCGATCGCCCAGCGGCTGAACACCATCATCCGGGCCGGCGAGCGGGCCCGCGAGTGCGAAGAGCGGCGGCGGGCCGGCCAGTTCTCGCGCGCTCTCGAGTCCGCGCGGCGGGCGTTGGAGATCGAGCCCAACCTGCCGGCCGCCCACCTCTGCGTCGCCACGATCTACGAGGCACAGCGTCTCGGGGCCGACAGCATTATCGCGGCGGCCACCCGGGCCTTGAAGGGAGACTCGCTCAACGGACAGGCGCTGGAGACCATCGCCCGCCAGTACCAGATCAAGGGCGATACGGCGCAGTCGCTGGCGTACTTCGAGCGGCTGGTGCGCGCCGACCCCAGTAACAAGGGTCTCCTGCTCGGCCTGGTCGCTCAGTTGCAGCTCCGCCGGGAGTTCGAGCGCGCCGAGGCGCTCATTCGGAACGCGCTGGAGTACGTGCCGGGCGACCCGCAGCTCCAGGACCGCCTCTATCAATTGTGCATCGAGGGTGGACGTTGGCGTTGCGTCCTGGAGATCGTGAACGAACGGATGCAGCGGGACACCGCGCTGCTGGGCGACACGGCGACCATCAAGGTGGCGATCGGCGCGGCGCAGCAGCTGAGCGACACGCAGGCGCTGCTGCGCTACACCGGAGAAGCCACCAAGCGCCACCCCGAGGATCTGAGTTTCATGATCGCCCGGGGATCGGCCTTCGAGCTCGCCGGCCGCGTGGACTCGGCCGAGCAGTGGTACCGGCGGGTGGCGGCGCGCGAGCCGGGGGAGGTGGCTCACGCGCTGCGCATCGCCAAGCTGATCGTGGAGTC
>DATLXT010000214.1:0-2334 GCA_035575475.1 Gemmatimonadales bacterium
CGCCAGCAGCGCGTCCACCAGCACCAGGGCCGGACTCTCGCGCACGTCGTCGGTCTCCGCCTTGAACGCCAGCCCCCACACGGCCACCGTCCGGCCGCGAACCGTCCCGTCGAAATGGCGCGACAGCTTGTCGAACAGCAGGCGTTTCTGCTGCTCGTTGGCCGCGTGGACGGCCTTGAGAATGTCCAGCGGCACCCCGCGCTCCTCCCCGGTCCGGATCAGCGCCCGGACATCCTTGGGGAAACAGGACCCGCCGTACCCCGGTCCCGGGAACAGGAACGCCGGGCCGATCCGCCGGTCGGTCCCGATGCCGCGCCGCACCAGGGTCACGTCCGCGCCCACCGCCTCGCAGAGCCGGGCGATCTGGTTCATGAACGAGACGCGGGTCGCCAGCATCGCGTTGGCGGCGTACTTGGTCATTTCCGCCGAAGCGACGTCCATCACGATGAGCGGGTTGCCGGTGCGCACGAACGGCGCGTACAGCTCCTCGAGCACCTTGGCCACCTCGGGGGAATCCACGCCCACCACCACCCGATCCGGTTTCATGAAATCCTCGACCGCGGCACCCTCCTTCAGGAACTCCGGATTGGAGCACACGTGGAACGGGGTGGTCGTGTGCTTCGCGATCTCGCGCCGCATCCGCTCCGCCGTCCCCACCGGCACGGTGCTCTTGGTGATCACGATCTTGGGGCGGTTCATGTTCTGGCCGATGGTGCGGGCCACGTCCAACACGTGCTGCAAGTCGGCCGAGCCGTCCTCGTCGGGCGGGGTCCCCACGGCGACGCAGACGACGTCCGAGCGACGGATGGCGTCGGCCACGTCGGTGGTGAAGCTGAGGCGTCCCTCGCGCTGGTTCCGCGCCACCAGCGGTTCCAGGCCCGGCTCGTAGATGGGGAGCCGATTCTGCTTCAGACCCTCGATCTTCTCCGCGTCCACGTCGGCGCAGATCACGTCGTTCCCGGTCTCGGCGAAGCAGGCGCCGACGACCAGCCCCACGTACCCGGTGCCCACCACGGCGATCTTCACCCCTCGCGCTCCCGCCGGCGGCCCAGAGCGCGCCGGGTGTCCACCACGGCGCGGGCGTGCCGGGCCACCAGCTCGTAGTCCACCGCCGAATGATCGGTCACGATGATGACGCAGTCCGCCGCCGCCAGACAGTCGGCGGTCAGCGGCACCGACGCCAGCTGAATGCCGTCCTCCCGGAGCCGCGGCACGTGCGGATCGTGGTAACTGACGGCCGCCCCGCGCCGCTCGAGCAGGCGGATGATGTCCAGCGCGGGGCTCTCCCGCACGTCGTCAATGTCCTTCTTGTACGCCACCCCCAGCACCAGCACCCGACTGCCCCGCATGGCCCGGCCCTGGTCGTTCAGCCGGTCGATGACCTTCCCCACCCAGAATTCGGGCATCTCCGAGTTCACTTCGCCCGCGATCTCGATGAAGCGGGTCTTGTAGTTCAGCGACCGCATCTTCCATGCCAGGTAGTGCGGATCGATCGGGATGCAGTGGCCCCCCAACCCCGGCCCGGGCGTGAATTTCATGAACCCGAAGGGTTTGGTCGCCGCCGCGTCGATCACCTCCCAGACATCGACGCCCAGCTTGTCGCAGACGATCGCCATCTCGTTCACTAACCCGATGTTCACGCTGCGGAAGGTGTTCTCCAGGATCTTCACCAGCTCGGCCGCCTCGGTGGACGACACCGGCACCAGCGTCTCGATGGCCGGCCGATACAGCGCCAGGGTGACCTGGAGGCAGGCGGGCGTGATGCCGCCCACGACCTTGGGCGTGTTGCGGGTGTTCCAGCGCGGATTCCCGGGATCCACCCGCTCCGGGGAGAAGGCCAGGAAGAAATCCTCCCCGACGGCGAGCCCCGTGCTCTGAAACGCCGGCAAGAGCAGCTCCCGGGTGGTCCCGGGATAGGTGGTGGATTCCAGCACCACCAGTTGCCCGCGGCGCAGGGTGCGCTTGACCGATTCGGTGGCCGCGAGGACGTAGCTCACGTCGGGGTCTTTGGTCTTGGAGAGCGGCGTGGGAACGCAGATGGAGATCGCGTCGGGCTCGTTCAGGCGGGTCAGGTCCGCGCTGGCCTGGAATCGCCCCTCGGCCACGGCCCGCGCCACCGTCGCGTCGGGGACGTCCAGCACATGGGAGCGCCCCCGGTTCAGCCCCTCCACCACCGCCCCGTTCACGTCGAAGCCGAGCACCCGGAACCCCGCCCGCACGAACTCCATGGCCAGCGGGAGTCCCACGTACCCCAGCCCCACGATCCCGAAGACGGCGCTGCGGTCCTCGGCTTTGCGCAGCAAGAGCTCGGCGGGCGTCATAGCGCGACCGGCG
>DATLXT010000215.1:0-4700 GCA_035575475.1 Gemmatimonadales bacterium
CCAGCCCTCCCGGCCCCAAACCTACTGACAACCGCCACGGACGGTCAAACACGATGCCAGCCGGAAACGCGCGCCACCCCCGGCGCGTATAGATTTCGGCCCTGACGCCCCGGCGTCTCCCGGTCGGCCGTCTCCCTCACCCCCGCGGCGAGTCGCACGCATGAAGCTGTCGGATACCTCGATCCAGCGGCCGGTCCTGGCCAGCATGCTCAGCGCCGCCCTCGTGCTCTTCGGGTTCATCGGCTACACCCAGCTCTCGGTCCGCGAGTACCCGGACGTGGATCCGCCGGTCATCTCGGTGACCACCGTGCTCCCGGGCGCCAACCCCCAGGTCGTGGAATCGGCCGTGACCGATCCCCTGGAGGACGAGCTCTCCACCGTCCCCGGCCTGCGCACCCTCAGCAGCTCCTCCGCCGAGCAGGTCAGCAGCATCACCCTGGAGTTCACCCTGGACCGCGACGTGGAAGAGGCGGCGCAGGACGTGCGGGACCGGGTGTCGCGGGTGCGGGGTCGCCTGCCGGAAGACGTCCTCGAGCCGGTGGTGGCCAAGCAGGAGGCGGATGCCTTCCCCTTCATGTGGCTCGCGCTCTCGGGGCAGAACTACAGCCTGCTCGAGCTCTCCGACATCGGGGACCGGATGGTGAAGACCCGGCTCCAGAGCCTGCCCGGCGTGGGACAGGCTCGGATCTTCGGCGAGCGCCGCTTCTCGATGCGGGTGTGGCTGTCGGCGGCGGCGCTGGCGGCGCGCGGGCTCACGGTACAGGACGTGGAAAACGCCATCCGGACCCGCAACGTGGAGATTCCGGCGGGCCGGATCGAATCGCACCGGCGAGAGTTCACCGTCCGCTCGCTGGGCGAACTGAAGACGCCCGAAGAGTTCGGCCGACTGACCGTGGCGAACCAGGGCGGGAGCCTGGTCAAGCTCGAGGATCTGGGCCGGGTGGAGCTGGGACCCGAGGACGAACGGAGCATCCTCCGCTACAAGAGCACGCCCGCCGTGGCCATCGGGGTGATCCGCCAGTCCAAGGCGAACCTCATCGAGTCGGCCGACGCCATCTACCACGAGCTCCCGGCCATCCAGAAGACCCTGCCGCCGGGCGTGGAGCTCGCGGTCGCCTTCGACGCCTCGGTGTTGGTGCGGCGGTCCATCCAGGAGGCGCAGGACACGCTCGTCATCGCCGGCGTCCTGGTCGTCTTCGTGATCTTCGTCTTCCTGCGGAACCTGCGGGCCACGATGATCCCGGGCCTCGCCATCCCGACGTCGGTGGTGGCGACTTTCGCCCTGCTCTACTTCCTCGACTTCTCGATCAACAACCTCACCCTGCTGGCGCTGACCCTGGCCATCGGGATCGTGGTGGACGACGCCATCATCGTGCTGGAAAACGCCTACCGGCACCAGGAGGAGCTGGGGGAGTCGCCCGAGGCGGCGGCCCGGCAAGGCACCCGGGAGATCGCCTTCGCCGTCATTTCGACCACCATCGCGCTGGTGGCGGTCTTCACGCCGCTGGCCTTCCTGCGCGGGTCCACCGGGCGCCTGTTCAACGAGTTCGGGATCGCGCTCGCCGGGTCGGTGGTGATCTCCGGGTTCGTGGCGCTGACGCTCACGCCCATGCTCTGCGCCAGAATCCTCCAGGTGCGGCGCCGGCACGGGCGGCTCTACAACACGCTGGAGCGCGGCTTTCAGGCCATCGCCACCAGGTACGCCGCGGCCCTGCGGTGGGCCCTGGAGCGGCGGTGGTGGGTGGTGGGGGGAGCGGTCGCGACCACCCTGCTGGCGGTCCTGCTGTTCCGCGCGCTCGAGCGGGAGTTCATTCCTCCCGAGGACCGCGGGTTCATCTTCTCGGTGGCGATGGCGCCCGAGGGCGCCTCGCTGGAGTACACCGACGAGTACCTGCGGCGGGTGGAGGAGATCCTCGCCCGCACCCGCGACGTCGAAGGCTACTTCAGCGTCGTGGGGTTCCAGGGGGTGAACATCGGCTACATCTTCACCCGTCTGACCGACTGGGACCGGCGCGACCGCACGGTCGAGGACGTCATCGCGGAGATTCAGCCGCAGTTCTTCGGGATTCCCGGGGTGATGGCCTTCGCCAACAACCCGCCCGCGATCGGCTTCGGCGCCCCCGTGCAGTACGTGGTCCAGCACCCCGACTTCGACGCGCTGGTGCGGACCATGGATACCATGCTGACGCGGGCCCGCCAGATCCCCGGCCTGATCAACGTGCAGACCGACCTGAAGGTCAACAAGCCGGAACTGACGGTGAGCTTCGACCGCGATCGCGCCGAGGACCTGGGCGTGCCGGTGCGCGACGCCGCCGCCACGCTCCAGACCCTGCTCGGCGGGCGACGGGTCTCCACCTTCACACGGAACAACAAGCTCTACGACGTGATCGTGCGGCTCGCACCGGAGGAGCGGGCGACCCCGGGCGACGTGTCGGGGCTCTATGTGCGAGGCACGGACGGGCGGCTGGTTCAGCTCTCGGCGCTGGCGCGGGTGAGCGAGGGGGTGGGGCCCCAGCGGCTGATCCATTTCAACCGGGTGCGCTCCTTCACACTCTCGGCGTACCTCCAGCCGGGCTTCACCCTGGGCCAGGCGCTCGACTCGCTGGACGCCCTCGCCGCCCAGCTCCTGCCCGAAGGAGGCACCACGGCGCTGGCGGGCGAGTCGCGCGAGCTGGCCGAGAGCGGCGGCGCCCTGCGGTTCGCCTTCGTCTTGGCCCTGGTGATCGTCTTCATGGTCCTCGCATCCCAGTTCGAGTCGCTGGTCCACCCGTTCACCGTCCTGCTGGCGGTGCCGCTCGCGGTGACCGGGGCCCTGATCATGCTGGCCGTGGCCGGCTCCACCATCAACCTCTACAGCCAGATCGGGATGATTCTCCTGATCGGGCTGGTGACCAAGAACTCGATCCTCCTCGTGGAGTTCGCCAATCAGCTCAAGGCCCGCGGGTTGGACACCGCGGCCGCGGTGCTGGAATCGGGTCGGGTGCGGCTTCGCCCTATCCTCATGACGTCGTTCTCGACCATCATGGGCGCCATCCCCATCGCCCTGGGTCTCGGGGCGGGCTCGATCAGCCGCCGGCCCCTGGGGTACGCCATCGTGGGCGGGATCCTGTTCTCGACCCTGCTCACGCTGTTCCTCGTCCCCGTGGCCTATCTGCTGATCGACCGGGCCCGCGCCGCGCGGCGCCGGCCCGCCCTGGCGCCCGTGGAGGCCGATTGACCCTGGCTCTGCTCGCGGCGCTCCAGCTGGCCGCCGACTCGATCCCGGTGGTGACCCTCGGCGAGGCGCTCCGGGCCGCGGCCCGGGCGGATCCCGGGTATGTGGCGGCGGTGGGCGCCCTGGACAACGCCGAGTGGGGGCGCCGCGCCGCCTGGAGCACGTTCGTGCTCCCGGCCGTGAGCGTCAGCGCCGATTACAGCGTGTTCTCCACCTCGGCATTCAACTTCGGGACCTTCCGGCCCTCGCCCCGCCTGGCCGTGGCGGCCGTGGAGGCCCGCTACGACCTGTTCACCGGCGGCCAGAAGATGGCGGCGCTGCGGCGGGCGCAGGCGGAAGTCGAGGCCGCCGCGGCCGGCACCCGGGAGGCGCGGTTCGCGCTCGCCCTCGCGACCGAGGCCGATTACTACGCGGTGCTGGCGGATGAAGAACTGGCGCGAGTCGCGGCCGAGCGGGTGCGTCGCGCGGAGGAACAGTTCGCCGTCGCCCGGGCCCGGGTGCTCTCGGGCGCCGCGGTGCAGACCGATTCGCTCCAGCTGCTGCTCGAAGTCAAGCGGGCCCGAGTGGCCCGGCTGGACCAGGAGTCGGCGTTGCGGGTGTCGCGGCTGCAGCTGGGCCGGCGCATCGGGCTCGCCGGTCCCGCGCGGGCCGCGCCGCTCGATACCGCGCCCCCACCGGCGCCCCCGTTCCCGCTGGAGGAAGCGGTCCGGCAAGCCCTGGCCCAGGGCCCGGCCTATCGAGTGGCCCGGGCCAACGAGCGGGCGGCGGCCGCCGAGCTGATGGGCCGCCGGGGCGCGTATCTGCCGCGCGTCACCCTCTCGGCCTCGATGGCCGCCTTTGACGAGCGGTTCTTCCCCCAGGCGACGCGCCGCAACACCCTCAGCCTGGGCCTGAGCTTTCCGATCTGGGACTCGGGGCAGCGGGAGATCGCCCTCTCGCGCGCGCGGGTGAACCGGGACGTGGCGCGAGCCCTGCGGCAAGACCTGGAGCGCGCCGCCTGGCGTGACGTGACCGCCGCCTACGAGGCCTACACCACCTCCCGGGAGGCCGCCGTGCTCGCGGCGGAGGCGCTCGCGGTGGCCCGCGAGAACTACCGGGTGCAGGACACACGGTACCGCTCGGGCGCCACGACCATTCTCGACCTGATTGACGCCCAGCTGGGCCTGGCGGAAGCCGAGGCCGCGCTGGTGCAGGCCCGGTTCGGCACCCGGTTGGCCCTGGCCGGGCTCGAAGCCATGCTCGGCGTACGGCTGGACCCCAGCAAGGACGCTCCGTGAACCAGAACCGGCTGGCCACCCTGGCGCTCGCGGCCGCAGGGGCGGCGCTGGTGACGGCGTGCCGCGACGCCGCGTCGCGGGCCGGCGAAGGCGGCGGTCCGCCGCCCATGCCGGTCGAGGTGGCGGCGGCGCAGTCGGACACCGTCATCGAGACCATTGACGCCACCGGCCAGGTGGAGGCGGTACAGGCGGTGGAGTTGCGCCCCGAG
>DATLXT010000216.1:0-3291 GCA_035575475.1 Gemmatimonadales bacterium
CGGCCGGGCGCGGTTCATCTTTTTCGGCTCCATTCGACCCGCCACCAGGAGGTCCCTCATGTCGCGCCGCGCCCGGTTGTGGGGATGGACTGCGCTCGCCCTGCTCGGCGTCTCCCAGCTCGCTCCCCTCGCCGCCCAGGCGCGGCGGCGCCAACCGCCGGCGCCCGCGCGCCCGCTCGACACCGCGCTGTACAGCCAGCTCCGCTATCGCCACATCGGGCCCGAGGGAAACCGCACCTCGGCGGTCGCCGGAGTCCCCGGAGACCCGAGCGTGTACTACGCCGGGGCGGCCTCGGGCGGCGTCTGGAAGAGCACCGACGGCGGCATCCACTGGCAGCCTGTCTTCGACCGGCAACCGGTCCAGTCCATCGGCGCGCTGGCCGTGGCGCCGTCCGACCCCAACGTGGTCTGGGCCGGCACCGGCGAGGCGTTCATCCGGAGCAACATCTCGATCGGCTGGGGGATCTTTAAATCCACCGACGCCGGCAAGACCTGGACCCGGATGGGCCTGGAGCCCACCGGGCGCATCGCCCGCATCGTGGTGGATCCCCGCAACCCCGACGTGGTGCTGGCCTGCGCCCTGGGCCACGCCTACGGTCCCCAGCCCGAGCGCGGCGTGTTCCGCACCGCGGACGGCGGCAAGACCTGGGCGCGCACCCTGTTCGTGAACGACAGCACCGGATGCTCGGACCTGGTGATGGACCTGACCAACCCGCGGATTCTCTTCGCGGGCACCTGGCAGGTCGAGATCCACACCTGGGGGCGGGAGTCGGGCGGAGCGGGCTCGGGCATCTTCAAGTCCACCGACGGCGGCGTCACCTGGACCCGGCTGGAGGGGAACGGGCTTCCCACCCGGCCGTACGGCAAGGTCGGGCTGGCGCTGTCCTCGAGCGATCCCGGTCGGGTCTACGCCCTGATCGAGGCGGGAGACGGCGTGCCCTGGCGCGGCCGGGAAACCCAGCGGGGCCGGCTCTGGCGTTCCGACGACGGGGGCGACACCTGGCGGATGGTGACCGCCGACCGGCAGGTGGCGGGACGCACCCACTACTACAACCGCATGGCGGCGGCGCCGGACGACGCGGACGAGGCGTACTTCCTCACCGCCGACTGGTCCAAAACGTTGGATGGCGGCAAGACCATCATCGACCCGCCTCCCGCCGAGGTGCCGGGGTGGGATCATCACGACATCTGGATCGATCCCACCAACGGCGACCGCATGATCGTGAGCCACGACGGCGGCGCGTCGATCACGACCAACCGCGGGAAGTCGTGGCACATGGCCCAGCTCCCCATCGCCCAGATGTATCACGTGATGGTGGACAACCGGGTGCCCTACTTCGTCTACGGGAACCGCCAGGACGGCCCCTCGGTGCGCGGGCCCTCCAACAGCAAGATGTCGAGCTTCTTCGGCGATCTCGGCATTCCGCGGGGCCTGTGGCAGACCGTGGGCGGCGGCGAGAGCGGCTGGGCCACGCCCGACCCCGCCGATTCGAACCTGGTGTGGTCCAGCGCCTCGGGGTTCGGGAGCGTGGGCGGGATCGTGGCGCGTTACGACCTCCGGACCGGGGTCGCCCGCGAGGTCGAAGTCTGGCCCCGGGCCACCATCGGCTGGCCCGCGGCGGACCTCAAGTACCGCTTCCTCTGGACCTTCCCGCTCACCATCTCGCCCCACGACCCCAACAAGGTGTACGTCGGCAGCCAGCACGTGCACGTGACCACCGACGGCGGGCAGTCGTGGCAGCTCCTCAGCCCCGACCTCACCCTCAACGACAAGAGCCGGCAGGGGATCTCGGGCGGGCTCACGCCGGACAACATCGGCGTGGAGTACGCGGGGACGCTGTTTTCCATCGCCGAGTCGCGCTTGCAGCCCGGGTTGCTCTGGGCCGGGACCAATGACGGGCTGGTGCACGTCTCCCGCGACGGCGGGCGGAACTGGACCAACGTCACCGGTAACCTTCCGGGCCTGCCGGCCTGGGGGACGGTGACCAGCATCGAGCCGTCGCGGTTCGACACCGGGACCGCCTACCTCACGGTGGACTTCCATCAGGTGAACAACCGCGACCCGTTCGTCTACCAGACCAGGGACTACGGCCGGACCTGGCGCCCGATCGTGAACGGCATCCCGCGGAGCCCGCTCTCCTACGCGCACGTGATCAAAGAAGACCCGGTGCGCCGGGGCCTGCTCTACCTGGGCACGGAGAACGGGGTGTACGTCTCGTTCGACGACGGCGGGAATTGGCAACCGCTCCAGACCAACCTGCCGCGGGCCCCGGTGTACTGGCTCGTGATCCAGGAGCACTTCAGCGATCTCGTGATCGGGACCTACGGCCGGGGCTTCTGGATCCTGGACGACATCACCCCGCTCCGCGCCCTGGGCCCGGAGGTCACGGGCCGGGAGGCGCACTTCTTTCCGCCGCGTCCGGCGTACCGCTTCCGGCCGGTCGAGCCGCCCATGGCCCCGGTGTACGACCCCTCGGTGGGCCAGAACCCTCCCTACGGCGCGTCGCTTCACTACTGGGCCCGGACCGCGGCCCGAGACACCACCAAGGACAGCGTCACCGTGACGATCCAGGACTCGGCGGGTCGCACGGTGCGGACCTTCAAGGCCCCGCCCGCCCGGGCGGGGGTGAATCGGCTGTGGTGGGATCTCCGGTTCGACCAGACGAAGGAGGCGCGGCTCCGGGTGAGCCCGCTCCATGCGCCCGACGTCGCGGTCGGGCCCGAGGGCAAGCCCGCCCCGGGGGTGGGGCGGGTCGCGCTCCTGGCGCCGCCCGGCACCTACACGGTGAAGCTGTCGGTCGGCGGGCAGGAGCTGACCCAGCCGGTGGCGGTGCGGAAGGATCCCAATTCGGGTGGCAGCCTGGAGGAGATCCGGGCCCAGACTGCGCTCGCGGCCGAGGTGGTGAACGATCTCGACGCCGCGGTGGAGATGATCAACACGCTCGAGCGGGTGAGGGGCCAGCTCGCGGGGCTCAAGGCCACGCTGGGCGACGACACGGCCACGGCCGACGTGCGGCGGGCCGCGGACTCGCTCGACCGGAAGGCCCTGGCCGTGGAGGAACGGCTGTTCCAGGTGCGGGTGACCGGGCGGGGCCAGGATCTGCTGCGGTGGCCGATGCAGGTGGCGGAGCAGCTCGGGTATCTGGCGCAAAGCCTCACGAGTTCCGACTTCGGGCCCACGGCCCAGCATCGCGAGGTGCACCAGGTGCTCCGGGCGGAGCTGGCGGCGGCGCGGGAGCGCTACCAGCGCTTGCTGGCCGATGATGTGGCGGCCTTCAACCGGTTGCTCGA
>DATLXT010000217.1:0-6929 GCA_035575475.1 Gemmatimonadales bacterium
CTTACGTTCCCGCCATGACGCGGGTGCTGGACGACGATCTCGCGCGCCGGCTGGGCACGCGGGCGGTGCACGCGGGCCAGGTCCCCGACCCCCTGGCCGGCGCCGTGATGCCGCCCATCTACCAGACTTCGACCTACATCCAGGCCGGGCTGGGACGCCACAAGGGATACGAGTACGCCCGCACCCGGAACCCCACCCGGGAGGTACTGGAGCGGAACGTGGCCGCGCTCGAGGGGGGCCGGCACGGCTTCGCCTTCGGGTCCGGCCTCGCGGCGCTCGATGCCGTGATGAAACTGCTCTCCGCCGGCGACCACGTGGTGTGCGGCGAGAACGTCTATGGCGGCACCCACCGGCAGATGACGCACATCTGGGCCCGGCTGGGGCTCTCGTTCACGTTCGTGGACGGGGGCGACACGGCGGCGATCGCCGCGGCGGTGACCCCCCGCACCCGGATGGTCTACGCCGAGACGCCCACCAACCCCATGATGCGGCTGTGCGACCTCGCCGCCACGGCCCAGATCGCGAAGCGGGCCGGGGCCCTGCTCGTGGTGGACAACACCTTCGCCACCCCCTGCTTCCAGCGCCCGCTCGAGTTCGGGGCCGACCTGGTCCTCCATTCCACCACCAAGTACCTCAACGGGCACAGCGACATCGTGGGCGGCCTGGTGGTGACGCAGGACGACGGGTTGGCCGAGCGGCTCGGCTTCATCCAGAACTCGTCCGGCGCCGTGCCCGGCCCGTTCGATTGCTGGCTCTGCCTGCGCGGCATCAAGACGCTGACCCTGCGAATGCGCCAACACGACGCCAACGGCCGCCGGGTCGCGGAATGGCTGTCCACTCATCCCCGGGTGCGGCGCGTGTACTACCCGGGCCTCCCCTCCCATCCCCAGCACGAGCTGGCCTGCCGGCAGATGAGCGGCTTCGGGGGCATGGTGTCGGTCGAACTGGGCGACCCCGCCTACGCCCGGCGGGTAGTGGAACGGACCCGGATCTTCGCCCTGGCCGAGTCCCTGGGGGGGGTCGAGAGCCTGATCGGTCACCCGGCGAGTATGACCCACGCCAGCGTGCCGCCCGAGATGCGCCGCCGCATGGGCCTCACCGACAGTCTGATTCGGCTGTCGGTGGGGATCGAGGACATCGACGACCTGATCGGCGATCTGGAGCAGGCGCTGGCGGATGACTGAATCCGTATGGCCGTATAGCCGTAGGGCCGTAGGATATGGGAGGTCCACATGACCGAAGGAACCAACGCCGTCGCCGCGCGACCCCGGAAGATCCTCAAGGACATCGCGCCGGTCGCCTGGGAGCATCCCGCCGACCGGGCGGCGCTCCAGGCCCTGCGGGCGGTGCCGGGATTCGACGAGGTGGTGAAGAAGGTGTACGGATTCCTGGGCGAGCGCGGGATCCGGGTGCTCTTCCAGGCCGACGCGGTCCGCGTGGGACCGACCCAGTTCCCGCGCATCCACTCGCTCTTCACCGAGGTGTGCACCACGCTCGACTGGCCGGAGCGCCCCGAACTCTTCGTCTCGCAGACGCCCTTCGCGAACGCCGGGGCGTTCGGCATGGAGCAGCCGTTCATCGTGATCAACTCCGGCGCGATCAACCTGCTCGACGACGAGGAGCTGCGGGGACTGCTGGCGCACGAGCTGGGCCACGTGATGAGCGGCCACGCGCTGTACCGCACCCTGGCGGTGCTACTGCTCGAGGTGAGTCTCGCGGCGCTGCCGTTCCTCGCGGGGATCGCGCTGCTCCCGATCCAGCTGGCCCTGCTCGAGTGGTACCGGAAGAGCGAGCTGTCGTCCGACCGCGCCGGCCTCCTCGGCACGCAGGACCCGGTGGCGGCCCTGCGCATGCACCTCAAGTTCGCGGGCGGCGGTAACATGAAGGAGATGGACCTGAACGCGTTCCTGGCGCAGGCCAGGGAGTTCGAGGAGTCGGGCGGGGCCATTGACCGCATCTTCAAGATTCTGGGCGTGCTGGGCCGCACCCACCCCTTCAACACGGTGCGCGCCGCGGAACTCCAGCGCTGGATCGAGCAGGGGCACTACGATCGCATCATGCGCGACGAGTACCCCCGGCGCGGCCCCGAGGCCGAGAAGCGGCCCTGGGAGCAGGACCTGGACGAGGCCCGAAACTACTACGTGAAGGAGGCCAGAGCCGTAGTGGAGGATGTGGTGGACACCGCCAAACGGGCCGCCCGGGCCTTTTCGGACGCGTTCAAGCAAAAGAAGTGAGGATCCTGGTCGTCGGCGGGGGAGGCCGCGAGCACGCGCTCCTGTGGGCGCTGCGGCGCGATCTTCCCCGGGCGACCCTCTTTGCCGCCCCCGGGAACCCGGGCACCGCCCGCCTCGCGACCAACCTCGAGGTCGAGGCGACCCGGCTCGACCGGATCGTGGAGGCGGTGGAGGAGCACCGCATTGACCTCACGGTGGTGGGGCCCGAAGCGCCGCTGGCCGCGGGCCTCGCCGACCGGCTGCGCAGTCGGGGCCGGCTGGTGTTCGGGCCCTCGGAGGCCGCCGCCCGGATCGAGTCGTCCAAGGCGTTCGCCAAGGACGTCATGGCCAGGGCCGGGGTGCCCGCGGCCCCCGGGCGCAGCTTCACGGATCTCGGCGCCGCGCTGGGTTACATCGCGAGCCACGCCGAACCGCTGGTGGTCAAGGCCTCCGGGCTCGCCGGGGGCAAGGGCGCCGTGGTGTGCGCCACCCGGGCCGAGGCGGGAGACGTGGCCCGCGCCATGCTCGCCGAGGGCAGGTTCGGCGACGCGGGGCGGGAAGTCGTGATCGAGGACTTCCTCGAGGGAGAGGAGCTCTCGGTCCTGGCGCTCACCGACGGCGAGCAGATCCTCCTCCTCCCGCCCGCGCAGGACCACAAACGGCTGGGCGAGGGAGACACCGGCCCGAACACGGGGGGCATGGGAGCCTACTGCCCGGTCTCGCTCGCCACGCCCGCGCTGCTCGAGCGGGTGCGTCGCCAGGTGTTCGAACCGACGCTCGGCGAGTTGGCCGCGCGGGGGGCGCCCTACAGCGGGGTGCTCTACGCCGGGCTCATGATCGCTCCGGACGGGACGCCGTACGTTCTCGAGTTCAACTGTCGCCTGGGAGACCCCGAGGCCCAAGCCGTCCTCCCCGCGGCCCCTCCGGGCATCGCCCGCCACCTCGTGGAAATCGCCGAGGGACGCTGGCGGCCGGGCGCCGCGGCCCTGCCCGCGGTTCGGGCGGCCGTGACCACGGTCCTGGCCGCGGCCGGCTACCCGGCGCGGCCCGAGGTGGGGGCGACCATCGTCCTGCCGGACGATCTCGGCCCGGACGTGCTCGTCTTCCACGCGGGGACGGTGCGCGACCCCGAGGGCCGGCTGCGGGTGGGCGGCGGACGGGTGTTGAACCTGACCGGGCTCGGAGGCACGGTGCCCCAAGCCGCGGCCCGGAGCCGCGAGGCCGCGAGCCGGGTCCGCTTCTCGGGCATGCAGTACCGCCGGGACATCGCCTGGCGCGAGGTCCGTCGTGCCGGAGCTGCCTGAAGTCGAGACCATCGTCCGCCAGATCGCCCCCCGGTTGGAGGGGCACCGCATCGAGCGCGTGGAGCTCCGCCGGCGCGACGTCTTGCGCCGGGTGTCCCGGCGCCGCCTGCTCGGCGCGCTGCGGCGCAACAGCTTCGTGGAGGTCCATCGCCGGGCCAAGCACGCCGTCTTCCGGCTCGCCTCGGGCCATCGGCTCGTCATCCGGCCCGGGATGACGGGATCGCTCATGGTGCACGACCGCCCACTCCCGCCGGAGGAGCGGCGCTACGCGGTCCTGCTGTGCACCCTGGAAAACGCGAGCCGCTTCGTCTATCGGGATGTCCGGCGGCTGGGCACGGTGTGGCTGCTGGATGAGCGGCAGTGGGCTCGCTACACCGAGCGCATCGGCCCGGAGCCGCTGGACGACACCTTTACCCCCTTTACGCTGGCCGATCGCCTCAAGGGCACGCGCCAGGCGATCAAGAAGACGATCATGGACCAGCGGCGGCTCGCGGGAGTGGGGAACATCTACGCCAACGAGGCGCTCTTCCAGGCGGGCATCGACCCTTCCAAGGCTACCCACAAGCTCTCGCTCCAGGAGGTGGGGGCCCTGCACACCGCCATCCGCGACGTGCTGGCGCGGGCCCTGGGGTCCAACGGCACCACCCTTCGCGACTACCGCACCGGCACCGGCCAGCGCGGGCGCTTCCAGTTCGAGCTCCAGGTGTACGGCCGGGGCGGGGAGCCCTGCCCGCGCTGCGGCCGGCGCCTGGTGACGACCCACGCCATCGACCAGCGGGCCACCACGCTCTGCCCGTTCTGCCAGCGGTAGCGGCCCGGGTCCGCGCGCGCCAGACTCTCCGGAACTCGCACCCATCACGGGGGAGCCATGTCCGGACCCGATCTCTCCATGAAGAACCTGCGGCGGGTGGTCATCGCCGCGGCCGTCGGGAACGTGATCGAGTGGTACGATTTCTACATCTTCGGCAGCCTGGCCGCGATCCTCTCGGCGCAGTTCTTCGAGCCCGGCAACCCGGTGGCGGCGCTCCTCAGCACCATCGCCCTGTTCTCGATCGGGTTCCTGATCCGGCCCCTGGGCGCGCTCGTGTTCGGGCGCATCGGGGATCTGGTGGGCCGGAAGTACACCTTCCTGATCACCTTGAGCGGCATGGGCCTGAGCACCGCCCTCATCGGCGTGGTGCCGGGGTACGCCCAAATCGGCGTCGCGGCGGCGCTCCTTCTCTTCGCCCTGCGCCTGGTGCAGGGCCTCTGCCTCGGCGGCGAGTACGGCGGGGCCATCACCTACGTGGCGGAACACGTCCCCGACCAGAAGCGCGGCTACTACACCGGGTGGCTCCAGACCTCGCCCACCCTCGGCATCGTGGTGTCCCTGGCCGTCATCATCGGCACGCGCCAGGCACTCGGGACCGAGGCGTTCAATGCCTGGGGGTGGCGGATCCCGTTCCTGCTCTCGCTCCTGATGGTCGCGGTCGCCATCTACATCCGGCTGCGCCTCCAGGAGACTCCCGTCTTCCAGGCCATCAAGGCCCGGGGTCGGACGGCGGTGAATCCCTGGCGCGAGGCCTTCCTGAGTCAGAATCTCAAGTACGTGCTCATCGCCTCGGTCATCGTGCTGGGGGAAGGATGCGTGTGGTACAGCAGCCAGTTCTGGGCGCTGTACTTCCTCCAGACCGTGAAGCGGGTGGACGTGCTCGCCTCCAGCCTGATCGTGGGCACCGCGCTCCTCCTGGCCACCCCCACGCTCATCTTCTTCGGATGGCTCTCGGACAGGATCGGGCGGAAGCCGATCATCCTCGCGGGATTCCTGCTGGCCGCGGCGACCTACTATCCGCTGTACCTGGCGCTGGGCTCGTTCACCGAGCCGGAGAGCCTGAACTATCCGATGGCCATCCTCGTGGTCACGGTGCTGGTCTCCTACGTGGGCATGGTCTACGGTCCGATCGGAGCCTTCCTGGCGGAGTACTTCCCCGCCCGGATCCGGTACACCTCGGTTTCGGTGCCGTACCACATCGGGAATGGATGGGGTGGCGGGCTGGTACCCCTGATCACGACCTCGGCCTACCTCTCGACCGGGAGTCTCGCGGCGGCGCTGCTCTACCCCATCGTCCTCCCCGCCCTCGCGTTCGGGTTCGGCCTGTTTCTCATGCCGGAGACCCGCCGCATGAGCATCTGGACGGCCGAGGCCGTGGAGCCCCGCCAGCCGGTTCGGGGCTGACCGCCGGAGCGATCAGCGCGTCCGGTCGAGGGTGACCAGCCGGGCCCGGGGAGGAATCCCGGGCTCGAGCTCCAGGATGCCGACCGAGGGCGGCGCGCCGAACCGGGCCGGGCCCGCCGCCCCCGGGTTGATCACGGTCACCGTCTTCTCCAGCAGCTCGAGCACCGGTTGGTGGGTATGGCCGAACACGATGATCTCGGCCTCGGGGAAGGCCGCGTGCAACTTGGCCGGAGTGGGGCTCCCCAGCTGATCGCCGTGGGTGACCACGATGTCGAATCCCTCGAGCCGAAGCCGGGCGACCTGCGGGAGCCGGGATCGCAGGTCGAAGCCGTCGGTGTTGCCGTAAACGGCGGTCACCGGCGCGAGCGCCTCGAGGTCGCTCAGGATCTCCGGCTTCCCCACGTCGCCGCCGTGCAGGATGTGATCCACCCGGGCGAACACGTCGAAGACCTGCGGGCGCAGGTGTCCGTGGGTGTCGGAGATGACGCCGATCCTCATATCGGGCGCCGCCCCGTCCCCCGACGCACCACGCCGCTAGGTCCCCTCACCCTGCCATCTCTTCACCAGCGGGATGTCCAGGCCCAGATGATCGAGGACCCGCTGCACCACGAAGTCCACCAGCTCCCTGACCCCGCCGGGCCGGTGGTAGAACCCCGGCGCCGCCGGCAGGACCACGGCCCCCGCTTCGGCCACCAGCGTGAGGTTCCGCAGGTGGACCAGGGAGAGCGGCGTTTCCCGGGGAACGAGAATCAGCCGGCGCCGCTCCTTGAGCGCGACGTCGGCGGCCCGCTCGATGAGCGACCGGCTGGTCCCGTGCGCGATGGCGGCCACGGTGCCCATCGAGCAGGGGCAGACGACCATGCCGGCCGTGCGCACCGAGCCGGACGCCGGCTCGGCTCCGCGGTCCCGCTCGTCGAATACCCGCACGCTGGACCAGTCGCCGCCGGTCGCTTTCTTCAGTTGGGCGTCGTCGGTGATGTCGCACTCGTCTTCGAGGAGCCGCCAGCCGTGCGCCGAGATCATCAACCAGGTCGGCACGTGGTGGCTCGCGAGCACCTCGAGCAAGCGGACGCCGTACGGCGCGCCGGACGCTCCGGTCAGGGCGAGAATGACGGGAAGGGCTTCGGGCATCAGCGCCCCCGGCGGTTGGGGGTGGGGGAACGCCGGGGGCCGAGGCGGCGGAACGCGCGCCGGGGC
>DATLXT010000218.1:0-3320 GCA_035575475.1 Gemmatimonadales bacterium
TCGGCGGCCGCGACCACCTCGGCGTCGGGAAGCGGGGCGCGGGGGGCGGCGGCCCGCAACACCGCCCGCGCGGCCCGCAGTTCGGCGTCGAGCTGCCGGACGGCGGCCACGATCCGATCGCCCGGCACCCGCTTGGCCGCGCCTTCCAGCGCTTTGTCCTCGAGGGCCGCCACCGGGACCGAATCGCGGCGCGCGGCGTCGAGCAGGGGGCGGAGGGCCGACACCGTCTGGGGGTCGAGCCGGGCCTCGAGGCGTCCCTGACCCATCAGGGGAGCGGCGGCGAGAGCGCCGGCGAGGCCGAGGAGCGCGAGGGGTCGCACCGGCTCAGGTGCTCCGCCGCGGGGCCACCAGCAGCACGCTGTTTTGGCGGCCGAAGCCGTCGTCCACCCGGGAGACGGCGTTGGGGTCGGGACGCCACTCGGTGCCGTCCACGATGAAGACGTAGTGGTGGAGGCCCGGCGCGAGTTCGATCTCCGCCACCCACACGCCGTCCGCTCGCCGCTGGAGCGGAATGCCGTCCGGGTCCCAGCGCGCGAAGTCGCCCGTGACCGCCACGCGCGACGCCTGGGGCGCGACGTAGATGAAGCGGGTGGGCACGCCTTCCGGGCTCCGGGGCCAGGCCGAGATCCCCACCGCGACCAGCGCGCCGGCCGCGGCGACGGCGAGCGCTGCGGCGGCGGGGCGGATCCGCACCGTCACCGGCTCGATGGCCCAGGCCCGCACGCTGCGCCAGACGTCCCGATGCTCGGAACGGAGGCGGCGCATGATCGTCTCCTTCACGCTCGGCGGGAGTCGGGAGGGGCCAGGGTCGAGCACTCCCACCAGCCGCTCGAAGCGCGCGGCTTCCGCCCGCAGCTCCGGGGGCAGCCGGTCGAGCTCGATCTCCCCGTCGAGGTAGCGGCTCAGCAGCTCGGGTTCGGGTTTCATAGCGCCACTCCTTCGAATCGCTCCCGCAGGGCGCTGCGCGCCCGCAGCAGCCGCATTTTCACGGCCGAAATGCTCGCGCCCAGGAGCTTCGCCATCTCTCCCACACTCAACCCCTGAACGTAGCGGAGCACCAGGGCCTCCCGCTGCTCGGCCGGCAGCTCCTGGAGGGCCTCGTGTACCTGCCGCCGCAGGTCCGCCTCCTGGACCGCCTCATCGGGCTGCTCCGAGGGAGCGGGCTCCGGCGCCGCCTGGGCCAGGAGCTGCGCCCGCCGCCGGTGACGGGTCACGTGGGTCTTACACTGGTTGCTCACGATCCGGAACAGCCACCCCTTGAAGTTCGCCGGGTCGCGGCAGCGGCGCAGCCCGCGGTAGGCGCGCACCAGGCTTTCCTGAATCACGTCGGCCGCCTCGTCCTCGCTGCCCGTCATGTACCTGGCGTACGCAGCGAACTCGTCCTGGTAGCGATCTACCAGCACGCCGAAGGCCTCCACATCCCCGTCGAGCACCTGCTCGATGATCTCGGCGTCGGTGGCCGGGTCCGCCATAGCTACTACAGACTCGCCAGCCTGCCCGCCGGTCACGGGCAACGGAACCGCGGCCTCGCCATAGAGACTAGCGGGGAGCCGGCCGAGTCACCCGCCGGGGCGGCCGGTGACCCGGGGCGGGCGTGCCGAGTCTCTTGCGGACTCTCTTTCGCGGGTGGGCAAGCATGCGGCATCGGAGTCTCCTGGCGTTCACCCTGGCGGCGTTCGGGGCCGGGTGTGGTGGCGACGGCACCGGGCCGGCCGCCGGCCCCGCGCCGACCATCACCGGCGTGAGCCCGGCGACCGGGACGGTGGGCACCGAACTGACGATCACGGGCACCAACTTTCGGGCCGGTGCGGACGTGTTCGTCGGTCCGTTCCAGTCCGACTCGGTTGACGTGGCCGGCGGGGCCCAACTCTTCGCCCGGGTCCCCACCGGGGTCGTGGCGGGGCAGTCGTACGCGGTGCGGGTGCGCAACGCGGACGGGACCGAGGCGCAGCGGGCGGCCGCCTTCACGGCGGTGGCGCCCACGCTTCAGTTCGTGAATGGCGCCACCCGGCCGTCGGGGAACGTGGGCAGCACGGTGATCCTCGAGGGGCTGGCGTTCGGCGACGAGCAGGGGCCGGGAAAGGTGCTCTTCTCGAACGGCAGCGGCGGCACGGTCGAGGCCGTGATCGCCGACCCTCAAAACGACTGGACCGACGGCTTCATCGTGACCACGGTGCCCAGCGGCGCGGCCACGGGCGATCTGGCGGTCGTGACCGGGACCGGCACCAGCAACGCCCTCACCTTCACCGTGACCACGGAGGCGGCGTTCAGCCCCTCCGCCATCTCCTGGACCCAGACCACGAGCCTCCCGGTGGGGCTCAGCGGCCACCGGGCGGTGTTCGCGCCGGTGGGCACGACCAATCTGGTCTACGTCCTGGGGGGGGCCGATTCGACCCACGCGCCGCGCCGCGACGTACGGTACGCCGCCATCGGGGCGGACGGCCACCTGACCGCCTGGACCCTCACCGATTCCCTGCCCGCGCCCCGCGCCTTTCACGCGGTGGTGGTGGCCACGCCGTTCAACTCGCGGGTCAAGGGCGACGGCTACATCTACGTTCTGGGGGGCGCCGTGGATGCGGCGGGCACCCCGGCGAACACGGTCTATCGGGGCACCCTGGCGGCGGACGGGAGCATCGCGGCGTGGACCAGCGTAGCCACGCTGCCCGCCGCCTTGCACTCGCTCGGCGCCGTGATCTTCCGGGGCGAGATCTACATCGGCGGTGGCTCCGGGAGCGGCAACGTGCCCGTGGCCAGCGTCTACCGGGCGCGGATCGATACGCTGGGGAACCTGGAGTCGTGGCGGGCGCTGGCGCCGTTGCCTGGGCCCCGGAGTTACCACGGCTGGGTGACGTTCGGCGGGTATCTTTACGCCTTCGGCGGCGACACCAGTGCCGTGACGCCCAACGACTCGAACTTCACCGACAACACCAAGAAGCTGAAGCAGATCGTGTACAACCGGATCAGTCTCCGCACCGGCGAGCTGGTCTCGGCGACCTGGACCCTGAACGCCGCCGAGTTGATCAAGGAGGTCAGCAAGCACACCGCGGTGATCGCCGGCGGCAGCGTGCTGATCTCGGGCGGGCTGTATGCCGGGGCCGCCACGGGTTCGACCGAGCAGAGCTACGCCGGGTTCAACAGCGATGGCAGCGTGGGGAGCCTGAACGGCGCGACCGGCGCGCAGACCATTCAGTCCCAGAACGGCGGGCGGGACCTGTTCAACCACGCGGCGCTGAGCTACATCGACGCCAGCGGGGTGGCCCACGTGCTGGTGCTGGGGGGTGACGACGCCAGCGCCCCGAGCCGGAAGCGCCCGGAGGTGT
>DATLXT010000219.1:0-4727 GCA_035575475.1 Gemmatimonadales bacterium
CGAGTTCTCGGCGCTGGCGTCGCCGCTGCTCGACTGGCTCTATCTGGGCGACGGGCGTGGCACCTTCCGCCTCGCCCAGGATCGCCTCCCGCCGCTCTACCACAGCGGATCGCGCGCCGCCGCGGCCGACTTCGATGGGGATGGGGACACCGATCTCTTCGTGGGCGGCCGGGTGGTCCCCTGGCGCTACGGGACCGATCCGCCGAGCGCCCTGCTCCAGAACGACGGGCGGGGCCGCTTCCGCGACGTGATCCAGGCATGGGCCCCCGATCTCGCGGCGGTCGGCATGGTCACCGACGCCCTCTGGACCGATCTGGACGGCGACCGGTGGCCGGACCTCGTCGTCGTCGCGGAATGGATGCCGATCACGGCCTTCCGCAACGCCGGCGGGCGGGGGCTGCAACCACTGCACCTGCGAGGCCTGGAACGGAGCCACGGGTGGTGGAATCGCCTCGTGGCCGCCGACTTCACGGGCGACGGCCGCGCCGACTTCGTGGTGGGCAACCTCGGCCTCAACACCCGGCTCCGGGCCACGCCCGCCGAACCTGCCACCATGCACGTGGGCGACTTCGACCGCAACGGCTTCACCGAGCAGATCGTGGCGACCTACGTGAAGGGCGCCGCCTACCCCATCGCCATGCGCGACGAGCTGCTCGGGGCCCTGCCGTTCCTCCGGACCCGCTTTCCCACCTACGGGGACTACGCCGGCAAGACCCTTCCCGAGATCTTCACCCCCACCGAGCTCGAGGGGGCGACGGTGAAGGCGGCGTACACCTTCGCCACCTCACTCGCTCGGAACAACGGCGACGGGTCGTTCACGCTGCTGCCGCTGCCCCTGGAGGCCCAGCTCGCGCCGGTGTACGGCATCCTCCCGGTGGACGTCGACCGGGACGGGGCCCTGGACCTGCTCCTCGCCGGCAACTTCGATGGGGTGCAGCCGGCGATCGGGCGGATGAGCGCGAGCTACGGTCTCTTGCTCCGGGGGGACGGCCGGGGGAACTTCACCCCGGTGCCGACGGCGGCGAGCGGCTTCCTCGTGCCGGGCGAGGCCCGGGACATCCAGCGGGTGCGAACCGCGGCGGGGGACCGCTTCGTGGTGGCCCGAAACGACGACCGCCCGCTGGTGTTCCAGCAGGCGGCGGCGCGGCCGGTGCTCGCCGCGTCAGCGGCTCACTGACCCGGCCGCTTGGTCTTGATGACGATGACGCCGTTGGCCCCGCGCATCCCGTACATGGCCGTGCTCACCGGGTCCTTGAGCACCTCGATCGATTCGATGTCGTACGGATTGATGCCCACCAGGCTCCCGCCCGGCCCCGGCTGGATGGGGATGCCGTCAATGACGTACAGCGGGTCGTTGCTCCCGAAGAAGGACGTGAACCCGCGGATCCGCACCGCGATCCCGCCGTCCGCCGTGCGGACCACGGTGACGCCGGCGACCCGCCCTTCGAGGATCCGCTCGATCGGCTGCCCGGGCTGGCGCCGGATGTCCTCGGAGGTCACGATACTGTGGTTCTGGGAGTCCGGGCGGGCGGGTTCCGGCGCGGCGCCTCCGGCCTCCTCGGGCGCCGGTCGGCCAGCCAGGATACACCCCCCTGCGAGGCCGACCACAACCCCGACGGCGAGCGCCCTGCCGAGCGGCCGGGTCATGCCCTTACACTATAACGCCGGCCTCTCCCCGGCCAGGGCCATTGGAGGATCATGATGAGCGAGCGATACGCAAGTTTCGTGCGCCGGGTTCGCGAAACGGTCCTCGGGCGCCCGGCGGTCACCGAACCCGGTCTGCGGCAGGCCGTGGCGGTGGGGACGCCGCCTCCCGACCTCGGGCCATTCGTGGCGAAGGTGGCCCGGCGGGCCTACGACGTGACCCAGCAGGACGTGGACGCCCTGCGCCGAGCGGGGTACTCCGAGGACGCGATCTTCGAGATCATCGCCAGTGCGGCGCTGGGCGCCGGGCTCGCCCGACTGGAGCGCGGTCTCGCGGCGTTGCGGGGGGAGGTCTGATGCGCCTCGCCGTGGTGGAGCGGGGGCACCGGCTCCCGCAAAAGCTCGTGCTGGGCATGATCCGCCTCCTGTCGCGGCGCCGGGCCGTGGACATTATCCGGACCCTGCTGTATCGGCCGGAGTTCTTCGGCCGGCCCATGAGCGAGTGGACGCAGGCGGTGATGCGGGGCCCCTCGCCCTGGAGTGTGGGCGAGCGGGAGCTGTTCGCGGCCTTCACCTCACGGCTGAACCAATGCGTTTTCTGAACCCGCGCGCACGGCGCGGTCGCGTCGCGGGCGCTGGGAGACGCCGATCTGGTCGAGCGGGTCCTGGAGGACTGGCGCAGCGCGCCGCTCGACGAACGCTTGCGGGTGACGCTGGCATTCCTGGAGCGGCTCACCCTCGATCCGGAGGGGGTCACGGCGCGGGACGTCGACCCCCTGCGCCGGGCGGGGCTGAGCGACGAGGCGATCGAGGACGCCATTCACGTGTGCGCCCTGTTCAACATCTACGACCGAATGGCCGATACCCTGGGGTTCGACATCCCCGGCCCCGAGGTCTTCGCCTTCGGCGCCGGGATGCTGCTCCGCCGCGGCTATCTTTGAGCCGGCGTCGCCGGAACCGCTTTCACGACCAGGAGCCGACATGCCGCTTCCCGTCCGACACTCACGGCGGGCCCTCCTCGCCGGCCTGCTGACCCTCGCCTCGCTCACCGGCGGCCGCCTCGCCGCCCAGCTCGGGGTGTCGTCGCCGGACGGCCGGAATCGCGTCACGGTCGAGGTGCGGGACGGCCGGGCGTTCTACACCCTCCGGCGCGACGGCCGGCTGCTGCTGCTGCCCTCCGGGCTGGGGATGGAGTTTCGCGGCGCGCCGCGGCTGCGCGACGGCCTGCGGGTGGTGGACACCGCCCGGAACACGGTGGATCGGACCTGGACCCAGCCCTGGGGCGAAGTCGCCCGGGTGCGCGACCACCACCACGAGTTGCGGGTCACCTTCGCCGAAACGGCGCCCCCCGGGCGGCGCTTCGTGGTGGCGTTCCGAGCGTTCAACGACGGGGTCGGGTTCCGTTACGAATTCCCCGAACAGCCCGCTCTGGGCGCCTTCGAGATCACCGATGAGCTGACCCAGTTCGCGCTGGCAGACGACGCCCGCGCCTGGTGGATTCCCTCCGACCGGCCGAGGCTCGATCGCTCGGAAATCCTCTACGCGTCGTCTCCGGTGAGCGTCACGGACAGCATCCAGACACCGCTCACCCTGGAGACCCGAGACGGGCGCACCGTCCTGGTTATCCATGAGGCGAATCTGGTGGACTACGCCCGGATGAACCTGGCCGGCCCGCGCCTGGAAGGCCGCACGCTCCAGGTGGCGCTGGCGCCCCACGCCGACGGGATCAAGGTGCGCGGCCGCACCCCCTTCGTGACGCCGTGGCGCACCGTCCAGGTGGCGGACCGGGCGGCCGACCTGGTGCCGTCGGTACTGGGGTTGAACCTCAACCCGCCCAGCGTTCTCGCCAGCACCGACTGGATCCGGCCGATGAAGTACGTGGGGATCTGGTGGGGCATGCACATCGGCACCATGACCTGGAGCTCGGGGCCGAAGCACGGCGCCACCACCGAGAACGCCAAGCGATACATCGATTTTGCGGCGGCGAACGGAATCGGCGGCGTGCTGGTCGAGGGATGGAACCTGGGCTGGGACGGCGACTGGATCCAGAACCGCAACGCGTTTTCCTTCACGCAGGCCTATCCCGACTACGACCTGCGGGAAGTGGCGGCCTATGCCCGGGCGAAGGGCGTGAAACTCATCGTACACAACGAGACCTCGGGCGGGATCGAGAACTACGAGCGGCAGCTGGACAGCGCCTTCGCGCTCTACCGCTCGCTGGGCCTCGACGCCGTCAAGTCGGGGTACGTGACCGACCTGACCAGCGAAGGGCACTCCCACTGGTCGCAGTACATGGTGCGGCACTACCGGAAGGTGATCGAGACCGCGGCCCGGTACGGGATCGTGCTGGATGTACACGAGCCGGTGCACGACACCGGCGAGCGCCGCACCTACCCCAACATGATGTCGCGCGAAGGCGCGCGGGGGCAGGAGTACAACGCCTGGGGCGGGGAGGGGGGCAACCCGCCGGAGCACGAGACCATCCTCTTCTTCACCCGCCTCCTGGCCGGGCCCATGGACTTCACCCCCGGAATCTTCGACATCCTCATCCGGAGCGCCGCGGGGGCACCGCGCCAGCCCTGGGAGCCCCGGGTCCGCACCACCCTGGCCAAACAACTGGCGCTCTACGTGGTGATCTACTCACCCCTCCAGATGGCGGCGGAGCTCCCCGAGAACTACGTCAGCCACCCGGCGTTCCAGTTCATCCGCGACGTGGCGGTGGACTGGGACACCACGCGGGTGCTGGAGGGCAGAATCGGCGACTACGTCGTGGTGGCGCGGAAACAGCGGGGAGGCCCCGAGTGGTTCATCGGCGCGATCACCGACGAGGAAGGGCGCACGTTCGACGTAGCGCTCTCGTTCCTCCCGCCCGGTCGCTACGTGGCCGAGATCTATGCCGACGGGCCCGGCGCGCACTGGCTGGAGAACCCGCTGCCAGTGGCGATCTCCCGGCAGGTGGTGACCCGCGCGTCACGGCTCCGCATCGCGCTGGCGCCGGGAGGCGGGCAGGCCATCCGGCTCCGGCCGGCGCGCTAGCCGCGGCGCGGGGACCGGTGACTCCGGCGATGAGGCTCGGCGGGGTG
>DATLXT010000220.1:0-8909 GCA_035575475.1 Gemmatimonadales bacterium
GGTACAGTCGCCCCAGGTCCTCGAAGAACCGCACCAGCCCGGCTCGCAGGGGATGGTCGAGCAGATGCCAGTCCAGGCTCCGATCGTGGTCCCACTCGGCGTGGGGCGCCAGCTCGCTCCCCATGAACAGCAGCTGCTTGCCGGGGCGCGTGTACTGGTAGGCGAACAGCGCGCGCAGGTTGGCGAACTTCTGCCACAGGTCGCCGGGCATCTTCTCGAGGAGGGCGCCTTTGCCGTGCACCACCTCGTCGTGCGACAGCGGCATGATATACCGCTCGCTGTGCTCGTACAGCATGGCGAATGTGAGCTGATCCTGGTGGTAGCGGCGGTGCACCGGGTCGCGCCGGAAGTACTCCAGGGTGTCGTGCATCCAGCCCATGTTCCACTTGAAGGTGAACCCCAGCCCGCCGTCGGCCGTGGGGCGGGTGACGCCGGGCCAGGCCGTGGACTCTTCGGCGACGGTGAAGCAGTCGGGGTGCTCGCGGCGCACCGTGTCGTTCAGCTGCCGCAGGAACTCGATCGCCTCGAGGTTCTCCCGACCGCCGTAGGGATTGGGGAGCCATTCCCCGGCCTTGCGGCTGTAGTCGAGGTAGAGCATCGAGGCCACGGCATCCACGCGGAGGCCGTCGGCATGAAACTCCTCGAGCCAGTACAGGGCGTTGGCGATCAGAAAGTTTCGCACCTCGCGCCGCCCGTAATTGAAGATCAGGGTCCCCCAGTCCGGGTGCTCGCCGCGCCGGGGATCCTCATGCTCGTAGAGCGCGGTGCCGTCGAAGCTGGCCAGGGCGAAGTCGTCCTTGGGGAAGTGGGCCGGCACCCAGTCGAAGATGACCCCGATCCCCTCCTGGTGCAGGTGATCCACCAGGAAGCGCAGATCGTCAGGCGTGCCGTAGCGGGCGGTGGGCGCGTAGTACCCGGACACCTGATACCCCCACGACCCGGTGAACGGGTGCTCCATCAACGGCAGGAACTCCACGTGGGTGAAGCCGAGGCGTCGCACGTGCGCCGCCAGCCGGGGGGCGATCTCGCGATAGGTCAGCGGCCGGTCGCCCTCTTCGGGCACCCGGGCCCAGGATCCGGGGTGCACCTCGTAGATGGCCAGCGGGGACCGCGGGGGATCGGCCGAGCGCCGGGCGTCGAGCCAGGCGCCGTCGCCCCATCGGTACTCCGACCGCACCACCCGGGAGGCGGTGCCCGGCGGAGGCTCCAGGGCGAACGCCATCGGATCGGTCTTCAGGCGGATCTCGCCCCTGCGCGTCTTCACCTCGTACTTGTACAGCGCCCCGGGCGGGACGTCCGGGATGAAGATCTCGAAGACCCCTGAGCTACCCAGCTGGCGCATCGGGAAGCGGCGGCCGTCCCAGCCGCAGAAGTCCCCCACCACGCTGACCCGTCTGGCGTTGGGCGCCCAGACGGCGAAGGCCACCCCATCCACGCCGTCCCAGCGCCGGGGGTGGGCGCCCAGGCTCTCCCAGAGCCGCCGATGCGTGCCTTCGTTGAAGAGGTACCGGTCGGTCTCCCCGACGGTGGGTAGGAACCGGTAGGGGTCTTCGTGCTCCCAGGTGGCCCCGTCGCGGAAGTGGAACCGTAGCCGGTAGCGCTGGCCGGGCTCTCGGCCCGCGAGGAAGGCCGCGAAGAGCCCGTGGGGCCCCAGCGGTTCCAGGGCCGCCGCGGTGCCGTCGGGCAGCAGGCAGTCCACCGCCCGGGCGTCGGGGTGGAATGCGCGCACGATCACGCCGCCCGGCGCCGCGTGCGCCCCCAGCACCCGGTGCGGGTCGGTGTGCTCCCCCGCCACCAGACGGGCCTCGTCGGTCGGCGGGAGGGCGAGCGCCGGCGCCGCCCCACCCCGGGTCCGGTCGCCCGACACCTCTCGCGGCGGGCGGCGCCGGGGGCTCACGGTTCTCCCCCGTAGCGGAGCAGAATCAGCGAGTGAGGAATCAGGTTCACCGCGTCGCCCATGACCGCGCGCCGGCGCGACCGAGGGCGCGCGGTGTTGACCTGCTCCATCCAGCCTCCGGGCTCGGGGAGGCGCGGCAGCAGAAAGCGGCGCGAGCGGCCCCCGGCGTTGAGCAGCAGGAGCCCGGTATCGCCCCCGGCCAGCCGGCCCCGCTCGTCGCGCTCGTCCGTGGCGCTGGCGTGCACCAGCATCCCCAGCGCGTGTCCCCCGGGGTTGCGCCAGTCCTCGGCCGTCATCTCGCGCCCGTCGGGGTGCAGCCAGGTGACGTCCTTGACGCCGGACGGGCTCACCGCCTGGCCCCGGAAGAAGTGCCGCCGCCGGAGCACCGGGTTGTCGCGCCGGACCGCCATGACCAGCCGGGCGAATCGCAGGAGCTCGCGTTCGCCGTTGCCGAGATCCCAGTCGATCCAGGTGAGGTCATGGTCGTGGCAATACGCGTTGTTGTTGCCCCGCTGGGTGCGGCCCAGCTCGTCGCCGTGCGACAGCATGGGGACGCCCTGCGAGAACGCCAGCGTCGCGAGGAAATTCCGGGTCATGCGCTCGCGCAGGTGGGCGATCCGGGCGTCGGCGGTGGGCCCCTCCACTCCCCAATTGCGGCTGAAGTTCTGGTCGCTCCCGTCCCGGTTGTCCTGGCCGTTGGCTTCGTTGTGCTTGTGCTCGTAACTCACCACGTCGCGCAGGGTGAATCCGTCGTGGCAGGCGACGAAATTGATCCCCGCGAAGGGCCCCCGTCCGGCGGCGTCGAACAGGTCGCTCGAGCCCGACAGGCGCGAAGCCAGCTCCGGAAGCTGCCCCGCGTCGCCCCGCCAGAAGCGGCGCACACAGTCGCGGTAGGCGCCGTTCCACTCGGCCCACCCCGCCGGGAAGCGCCCCAGCTGGTGGCCGTCCGGCCCCAGGTCCCACGGTTCGGCGATGAGCTTCAGGGAGGCGAGCACCGGGTCCTGCCGGACGATCTCGAAAAACCGGGCGTGCGCGTTGAACCCCTCGGGCTCGCGCGCCAGCACCGGCGCCAGGTCGAACCGGAAGCCGTCCACGTGCATTTCGCCGGCCCAATACCGCAGGCTGTCGAGCACCAGCTGGAGCACCCGGGGATGGCGGATGTCGAGGGTGTTGCCGCACCCGGTGTAGTCGGCGTAGAGCCGCGGGTTCTCGGGGCGGAGGCGGTAGTAGGCCGCGTTGTCGATGCCCCGGAACGCGAGCGTGGGCCCCAGGTGATTCCCCTCGCCGGTGTGGTTGTACACCACGTCGAGGATCACTTCCAGCCCGGCGCGGTGAAACCGCTTCACCATGGTCTTGAACTCCGAGACCTGCTGGCCCAGGCCGCCGGTGGCGTAACGCACGTCGGGTGCGAAGAAACCGATGGAGTTGTACCCCCAGTAGTTGGTGAGGCCGCGCTCGGCCAGTTCGCGTTCGGTCACGAAGTGATGCACCGGCAGGAGCTCGACGGCCGTGACCCCCAGACTCCGGAGGTGCTCGAGGATCGGATCCGAGGCCAGGCCGAGGTAGGTCCCGCGTTCGTGCGGCGGGACCTCGGGATGCCGCATGGTCATCCCCTTGACGTGACACTCGTAGAGCACGGTGCGCGACCAGGGCGTCCGGGGCGGCCGGTCGTCCCCCCAGGCGAACGCCGGGTCGATCACCACGCACTTGGGGAGGCTGGCGGCGCTGTCGCGCGAATCGAGCGACGCGTCCCCGGCGGGATCGCCCACCGTGTACCCGTGCAGTTCGTCCCCCCAACGGATCCGCCCGGTGATGGCCCGGGCATAGGGATCCAGGAGCAGCTTGGCCGGGTTGCAGCGGTGCCCGGCGGCCGGCTCGTAAGGGCCGTGCACCCGATAGCCGTAACATTGGCCCGGCCGGACCTCGGGGAGATACCCGTGCCACACGTGCTCGCTGCGCTCGGTGAGCCGCACCCGCTCGACCGGCTCGCCGTCCTCGGGGCGGGCGAAGAGGCACAGTTCCACCCCGGTGGCCTGCTCCGAGAACAGGGCGAAGTTGGTCCCCTCCCCGTCCCAGGTCGCGCCCAGCGGGGTCGGCGCGCCGGGCCAGACTCGGGTCACTGCGGCGTCCCGCGCTCGCGGGTGCTCCTCATGAGCGCGGAGCGATTTCGAGAAGCTGGCGGATCCCTCGCAAAGGGATCCAGGTCCACTCGGGGCGGTGGTTCAGCTCGTAGCCGACTTCGTACACCGCCTTGTCGAGCAGGTAGGCGTGCAGCAAGGCCGCGAGCTCCTCGTGGGTACGGGGCACGAACGGCGCCTCGCCCGCGGTGCGGAGGTAGGCGCGCAGGAAGTTCGACGAGACCCAGGCGTGCCAGAGCCGGGCCCAGGGCTCGAGCGCCGGCCCGTGCTCGGCGCCGACCCGCGTCGCCAGGACCGTGTACGCCGCGTAGTGCAACGATCGGAGCATCCCGGCGACGTCCCGCAGGGCCGACCGCTTGATGCGCCGCTCGCTCAGCGGACGCGCCGGCTCGCCCTCGAAGTCGATGATCACGAAGTCCTTGCCGGTGTAGAGCACCTGGCCCAGGTGGTAGTCGCCGTGCACCCGGATGCGCACCACGCTGACCTTCCGGTCCAGGATGCCGCGCAGGGCGTGGAGCACTCGGGCTTCCGCCGCCAGCACGGCTTCGGCCTCCTCGGCGGCCGGCTTGGGAAGCGTCCGGTGGCGGTCCCGCAGCTGTCGGAAGACCCGGCCCGCGAGATTGCGCATGGACTGGTAGAGGGCGCGCTGGTAGAGCGTGGAGAAGCGCTCGGGCGCGAACGCCGGATCGTCGGTGGCGGAGGCCAGGGCCAGGTGCAGCTCCGCGGTGCGCTGCCCCAGCAGGCGAGCGGTCTCGAGGTACCCGCCCACCGTGGCCGTCACGGTGTCGGGCGGCGTCTCGCCGATCAACACCACCGGATCGAGCGGAGCGGGCGAGGGGGCGCCGGACTCGCGCTGGCGGATCGCGGCCCGCTCGAAGTACCGCTCGACTTCGTCCAGGGTGAACCGCCAGGCGTCCCCCTCGTTGGGGACGAACCCGTGCAGCACCGCGAGCGTCATGGGGGCCTGCGCATCGCGGCGGTACTCCAGGAAGCCGGCCAGCGGCGGCGCGTGGGGGAACTTGGCCCGCTCGGTGAGGAAGCGGCCCAGTTCGAGGTCCGGGTTTTCGCCGGGCCCGGTCCGCCGCAGCAACTTGAGAATGAGCCGGTCGCCGAAGAGGAGCGAGGTGTGGCTCTGCTCCGCGGTGCCGAGCCGGGCCTCGAGGGGCCCGGGCACGCCGTCGAGCAGCGCGGCCAGTGCCCGGGTCCGGCCTGCCCTGACGCCGCCCCCCGCCCCGCCGAACCGGCGACGCCGGACGATCCCATCGAGCAGGGCCCGCCCGAACTCCGGGTCGGCGGCCGCGTCGTAGAGCAGGCCGGTCTGCGCGTCCGCCGGGCCCCGCACCGTGAGCCGAGCGCACAGGCGTTGAGGCGCCTGGCGCTCCAGCTCGGCCGCCCGCTCGCCGGTGGCGAAGCCCACCGGCACGACGTAGATGTCCGGGTCGCCCTCGGTGTACTCCACCCGCACCAGCACCAGCTCGACGGTCTCCGGGCCCGCGGGCACGGCCACGTGGCCGGCGATGGCGGTCTCCTTGATCCGGCGCGCCTTGCCGCCGAACCAGCGCTTGGTCTCGAGGAACCGGGGGAAGGCGGCCGCCAGGGCGTCGGCCCCCTCGTCGGCGAAGACGCGCGTCCAGGCGCCGCTCACCTCGAGGTGGGGCAGCCCGGCAGGGGCGGCGGCGACCTCCTCGCGCCGCTGGGGCACCAGGGCGAACCAGTAGAAGTGATGCGGCCCGAGCGTCAGCAGGTAGGGGAGCTCGCCGATGGGCGGAAACTCGGTCCCGCCGAACAGCTCCAGCGCGACCTTCCCCCGGAACCGCGACAGGTCGAGCTCCACGTACTGCGCGAAGCGCGACAGGTTCGCCACCACCAGGATCTCCTCCGGGCCGTACCGGCGCAGGAACGTCAGCACCTTGGGGTTGCGCGACGGGACGAACTCCAGCGACCCGCGGCCGAACGCCTTGAACCGGCGCCGCAGGGCGATGAGCCGTTTCATCCACCAGAGCAGCGAGTGGGGGTTGGCCTGCTGGGCCTCCACGTTGACGGCCTCATAGTGGTACTCCGGGTCCAGCACCACCGGGAGGATCAGCCGCTGGGGGTTGGCGCGGGAGAAGCCGGCATTCCGGTCCGCGCTCCACTGCATCGGGGTGCGGACCCCGTTGCGGTCGCCCAGGTAGATGTTGTCGCCCATCCCGATCTCGTCGCCGTAGTAGAGCACCGGCGAGCCCGGGAGCGAGAACAACAGCGCGTTCATGAGCTCGATGCGGCGCCGGTGGTTGCCCAAGAGGGGCGCCAGCCGCCGGCGGATTCCCAGATTGATCCGCGCCTGGGGATCGTGGGCGTACACCCGGTACATGTAGTCCCGCTCTTCGTCGGTCACCATCTCGAGCGTCAGCTCGTCGTGGTTCCGGAGGAACAGTGCCCACTGGGCCGCCTCCGGGATGGCCGGCGTCTGCTGGAGGATGTCGATCACCGGGTAGGCGTCCTCCATGTGCAGCGCCATGAAGAGGCGGGGCATGATCGGGAAGTGGAACGCCATGTGGCACTCGTCCCCCTCCCCGAAGTAGGCCACGGCGTCCTCGGGCCACTGGTTGGCTTCGGCGAGCAGCATGCGGTGCCGAAACTTCTGATCCACGTGCCGGCGCAGGGCCTTCAGGAAGGCGTGGGTCTCCGGGAGGTTCTCGCAGTTGGTACCCTCGCGCTCGTAGAGATAGGGCACCGCGTCCAGCCGCAGGCCGTCCACGCCGAGGTCCAGCCAGAAGTCCAGCACCTCCATGACCGCCTTCCGAACGGCGGGGTGGTCGTAGTTCAGGTCCGGCTGGTTGGAATAGAACCGGTGCCAGAAATAGGCGCCCGCCACCGGGTCCCAGGCCCAGTTCGAGGTCTCGAAGTCCTTGAAGATGATCCGGGCGTCTTTGTACCGCTCCGGCGTGTCGCTCCAGACGAAATAGTCCCGCCACTTGCCCGCGCGGTCCCGGCGCGCCCGCTGGAACCAGGCGTGCTGGTCGGATACGTGGTTCAGTACCAGCTCGGTGACCACCCGGAGATTGCGGCGGTGCGCCTCGCGCACGAACAGCTTGAAGTCCTGCAACGTGCCGCACTCGGGGTGGACGTCGGTGTAGTCGGAGATGTCGTACCCGTCGTCCTTCAACGGCGACGGGTAGAAGGGCAGCAACCAGAGCGTGTCCACCCCGAGGTCCTGGAGATAGTCGAGCTTCTCCACCAGGCCCGCGAAGTCGCCCACCCCGTCTCCGTTGCCGTCGTAGAACGAGCGGACCCGGAGCTCGTAGAAGATGGCGTCCTTGTACCAGGGGGCGTCGCCGCTCACGGCCGGGCCTCCGGCCGCCGCAGCCGCAGCACGTGCGCGACCGCCGTCGCCGGATCCAGCCGCACGTAGTTCCGCGCCCCGCGCCAGGTGTAGCGCGCGCCGGTGAGCAGGTCCTCCACTTCGAAGGGCGCGTCTTCGGCGACGCCCAGCGCCCCCAGCGGCAGGTGCACCGCGGTCTCCTGGGGCTCGTGGGGGTCGAGGGTCACCACGATCAGGAGGTCGTTCCCGGGCGCGTGCTTGTGGTAGAACAACGTCCGGTCGTTCTCGGAGTGGTGAAAGGTCAGATTCGACAGGCGCTGGAGCGCCGGATTCTCCCGCCGGATCCGATTGAGCAACGCGATGTCGTCGTTGAGATTCCCGGGCGCCTCCCAGTCGCGTACCCGGATCTCGTACTTCTCGGAATTCAGGTATTCCTCGCTCCCGGGCCGGAGCGGCGTGTTCTCGCACAGCTCGAACCCGGAATAGATGCCGTAGAGCGGCGACAGCGTGGCCGCGAGCACCAGGCGGATGCGGAAGGCCGGCCGGCCGCCGGTCTGGAGGTACTCGTGCAGGATGTCAGGGGTGTTGGGGAACAGGTTGGGGCGGAAGTACTCCGCCATCTCGGTCCGGGTGAGCTCGGTGAGATACTCCCGCAGCTCCCACGCCGTGTTGCGCCAGGTGAAGTAGGTGTACGACTGGGTGAAGCCGAGCTTCGCGAGGCCCTTCATTCGAGCGGGCCGGGTGAACGCCTCGGAGAGGAACACCACGTCGGGATGAACGGCTTTCACCTCGCCGATGACCCACTCCCAGAAAGCGAACGGCTTGGTATGCGGGTTGTCCACCCGGAACGTCCGCACGCCCCTGGCGATCCAGAAGAGCAAGATGTCCCGGCACGCCTCCCACAGCCGGGGGTAGTCGTCGCACCAGAAGTTGAGGGGATAGATGTCCTCGTACTTCTTGGGCGGGTTCTCGGCGTAGCGGATGGTGCCGTCGGGGCGGGTGAAGAACCACCCCGGGTGCTCCCGCACCCAGGGGTGATCGGGCGAGCACTGGAGGGCGTAGTCGAGCGCCACTTCCATACCGAGCTCCCGCGCCCGCGCCACGAACCGCTCGAAGTCCTCGAGCGTCCCGAGCTGCGGCTCGACCGCCGTGTGGCCCCCCTCCGCGCTCCCGATGGCCCAGGGGCTGCCGGGATCGCCCGGACCCGCCACCAGGGCGTTGTTTCGGCCCTTGCGGTTGGTCCGGCCGATGGGGTGGATGGGCGGCAAGTAGATCACGTCGAACCCCAGCTCCGCCAGGCGCGGGAGCCGGCGCTCGGCGTCGGCGAAGGTCCCGTGACGCCCGGACTCGGTGGCCTGTGACCGCGGGAACATCTCGTACCAGGCCGCAAAGGCCGCCCGCTCGCGGTCCACGGTGATCGGGAACGTGACCGGATGGCGGGTGAGGTCGGTGGGGGGCAACGCGGCGGTCACCCGGCGCGCCAGAGCCGGATCCAGCGCCGCGGCGGCCCGCGCCGCCTGCGGCTCGGCCCGGTCGCGCAACCGCTCCGCCACGGCGCGCAGACGGGCGG
>DATLXT010000221.1:0-3343 GCA_035575475.1 Gemmatimonadales bacterium
GGAGCATTCCTCGCGATCCCTTCGACTTCTTCTTCATGCCCCGCGGCTTCGAACGGTTGGTCGAGGGCATCGGCTCCGGCTTCATCATCTCGCCCGACGGCGTGGTGATCACCAACCAGCACGTCACCGAAGGCGCCGAGCAGATCATCGTCACGACCCGCGAGGGCCGGGACTTCGAGGCCCGGCTCCTGGGGGAGGATCCGCTCACCGACATCGCGGTGCTCAAGATCGAGGGCCGGGGCTTCCCCACCGCGCCGCTGGGCTCGAGCACCGACCTCCAGATCGGCGAGTGGGTGGTGGCCATCGGTAACCCCTACGCCTACCTGCTGGGCAACACCGAGCCCACGGTGACCGCCGGGGTGGTGAGCGCGGTGGGCCGCAACATCCTCCCCTCCGACGACCAGTCCCGGGTCTACGTCGGCATGATCCAGACCGACGCCGCCATCAACCCGGGCAATTCCGGGGGGCCGCTGGTCAACAGCCTGGGCGAGGTGGTGGGCGTGAACAGCTCGATCTTCTCGAACACCGGCGGATCGGTGGGCATCGGGTTCGCCATCCCCATCGAGCGGGCCCTCCGGGTGGCCGAGGAGCTGCGGCGCCACGGAACCGTGCGGCGGGCCTGGGTGGGGCTCGATGTCGCCGGGGCCGACGATCTGCGGGGGTGGAAGCGAGCGGGCGGCCTGCGGATCACTCAGGTCGCCCCCGGTGGCCCGGCGGCACAGGCGGGCCTGGCTCCGGGCGACGTGCTGGTTTCGGCGCGGGGGCGGGACTTGCGCACCTTCCTCGACTGGGAAGCGCTGCTCCTGGACGCGGGTCCCGGCGATACCCTGACTGTCAGTTACCGGCGGGGCGGGGCCGGCGGGCTGCGGACGGCGCGCCTCGTGGTCGGCGACCTTCCCACCACCCTCGCCGAGAAGGTGTCGGTGCTGGGCGACCTGCGGGTGGTGACCGTGACGCCGCAAATCCGCCAGGAGCGCGACATTCGCAGCCAGCACGGGGCCTTGATCTACGAGATCGGCCCCGAGGCCCAGCGGGCCACCGGCCTCCTCCCCGGCGACGTGATCTTTCAGATCAACCGGTTCCCGGTGACCAGCGCCGAGGACCTGCGGCGGGCGTTCCGGGCGGCCGCGGGCGGGGGCCCGGTGACGGTGTGGTTCGAGCGCCGGGGGGGCGTGGGACGGACGTCCTTCTACGTGCGGTAGCGACTTGCCAACCTGCCAACCGGCCTGCATTCTAGCGGGAGTTCAGCGTCCCGGAGCCGCCCTTGTGAAACCCCCTCTCGCCCTGCAACTCCTCGCCGTGGCCGCGACCGCCTGCATCCCGCGCTACACCGCCAAGTGGCCTCTGCGCGGCCCCATGATCGAAATCGTCAACGCGACGGCCGAGGAACTCTCGGTGGCCGCCCGCGACGGACAGGGCCGCACCTTCCCGATCGCCCAGCTGGATCCGGGCGAGCGTACCTGCCGTCCCTGGCCCTTCGTGCACGAGCGGGGCGAGCTGGTGACCGAGACCCGGGGCGGCACCGTGGCCTCGCCCAGCTTCTACCCCTGGGCCTACCACAGCTGGCGCTGGGAGGTCGGGGGCGAGCTCGAGATCGTGCGGGTGTGCGGAACCTAGCCCGGCTCACCGCACCGCCGGCACGTCCTTCTCCCGCACCAGCCGGTTGAAGGCGGGGATGTCGGCGTCCAGCACGGCCCGGAGGCGGTCGAGCTGGACCTGGAGCGCGGCGGACAGTTCCTCGAACACCCGCACCGCCTGATCGGTGGGGCGCGCGTCGGCGCTCGCCACCGCGCCCGCCAGCGTGGCGATCTTGTTGTTCAGCCGGATGGGGTAATTGAGCGGGTCCTGGCTGCTGCGATTCCGCACCTGGTAGATCTCCGCCTCGATCGCCGAGAGCCGGGCGGTGATCGAGTCGGCCTGCCGCCCGATGTCCCGGCCCGCCCCGTCGGGGAGCGCGGCGGCCCGCTCGGACGCCGCCTTCAGCTGGTCCTTCACCTCCCGGATGCGGCGGACCGCGTCGTTCGCCGCGGTGACCCGATCGCGGATCCGGATCAGGAAGTCGAACTGGGCCTGGAGGTCGTCCTGGGTCGCGGACACCCGAGGGTCCTTCTTGACCTCGAAGCGCTGGGTGCGGGACCAGTCGCCCACGCTCAGGCGCACCTGGTAGGTGCCGGGCACCGCCACCGGCCCCTGCGTGCCGCCGGCCCACATGATCATGCCGGGGAACCGGCTGGCGTCGGGGTAGCGCAGATTCCAGACGAAGCGGTTCATTCCGGCCTCGATCCGGAGCGAATCGGACGGCGCCCGAGGCGCGGTGGAGAAGCGCCGGATCACGGAGTCGCGGGCATCGAGGAACTCGAGCCGGACTTCGCCCTGGGGTTTCTCGCGCAGGTAGAAGTACACCACCGCGCCGTTCGGGGGGTTCTCGCCCACCCCCTCGACCCGCCGCCGCGGACCCTCGCCGCCGAACCCGCCGCCCCGGAGCCGCCACACGTCGCGCGGCCGGTACAGGTGCCGGTCGGCGCGCGCCACCGCATCGGTCAGCTGGTGCAGCGGAGTGAGGTCGTCCAGGATCCAGAACGACCGGCCGTGGGTGGCGGCGATCAGGTCGTGATCCCTGACCGCCAGGTCATGGATCGGGACCACCGGGAGGTTGAGCCGCAGGGACTGCCAGCGCTGGCCGTCGTCGAACGAGACGTAGACGCCGAACTCGCCGCCGGCGTAGAGCAGGCCGCGCCGGGCCGGGTCGGCGCGGATCACCCGGACGAAATGGTGGTCGGGGAGGCCCGCCGTGATGCGGCGCCAGGTGCGCCCGTAATCGGTGGTCCGGTACAGGTAGGGCCGGAAGTCGTCCCACTTGTAGCGCGTGGCGGCCACGTAGGCGGTGGCCGGATCGTGCGGCGACGGCTCGATAATGCTCACCAGCGCCTCGGGGAGATCGCGGGGTGTCACGTTGGTCCAGGTCTTGCCGCCGTCCCGCGTCAGATGCACCAGGCCGTCGTCGGTGCCCGCCCAGATGGTGTTGGAGTCGTGAGGCGAGGGCGCCAGCGCGAACACCACGTTGTAATACTCGATGCTGGTGTTGTCCTTGGTGATCGGCCCGCCGGACGGTCCCTGCTTCGCCTTGTCGTTGCGCGTGAGGTCCGGCGAGATCGGCGCCCAGCTCTGGCCTTCGTTCGTCGACTTGAACACCACGTTTCCCGCGGCGTAGAGCACGTCGGGGTTCTGGGGCGAGTGGACGATCGGGAAGGTCCAGTTGAACCGGTATTTGAGCTCGGCGGCGCCCCACCCCATGGGGTTGTCGGGCCAGACCGACACGTTGCGTTCCTCCTCGGTGCGGCGG